>NZ_JAGPUP010000541.1:0-64119 GCF_018069605.1 Microvirga sp. HBU67558
ACATGTCCTCCTATTCCACCGGCGACGGTGCCATGGCGCTGACGATCACGTTCAAGCTCGGCACCAACCTCGACAATGCTCAGGTGCTGGTTCAGAACCGCGTCGCCATCGCCACCCCACGCCTGCCGGAGGAGGTGCGGCGCCTAGGCGTCACGACCCTCAAGAGCTCGCCCGATCTGATGATGGTCGTGCACATGCTCTCGCCGGACAATTCCTACGACCAGCTCTATGTCTCGAACTACGCCCGCAACTATGTTCGCGACGTCCTGCTGCGGCTCGACGGCGTCGGTGATCTCCTCATCTGGGGCGAACGGCAGTACTCTATCCGCATCTGGCTTGATCCGGAGAAGCTCGCCTCCTACGGCATGTCGTCGAGCGAGGTGGTCAAGGCGATCCAGGAGCAGAATGTCCAGGTCTCCGGCGGTGCCCTGGGGCAGGAACCGGCGCCGTCAGATGCCGCCTTCCAGCTCACGGTGACGACGCAGGGCCGCTTCGAGGATCCGCGCGAGTTCCGGCAGATCATCGTCCAGGCGACACCGCAGGGACGCCTCGTGCGGCTGCACGATGTGGCCCGCATCGAGCTCGGCGCCCAGGACTACGTGACGAATTCCTACCTCGACGGGAAGCCGGCCGTTGCCCTCGGGATCTTCAGCAGACCCGGCACGAATGCCCTCTCGGCAGCCCATCAGATCATCCAGAATATGGAAGAGCTCAAGACCAACTTTCCACCTGGGATCGAGTACAGGATCGTCTACAACCCCACGGAGTTCATCGCCGCGAGCGTGAACGAAGTTTACAAGACGCTGCTCGAGGCGACGGTGCTCGTGGTGATCGTGGTCTTTGTCTTCCTGCAGAGCTGGCGCACGGCGATCATTCCCATCGTGGCGATCCCGGTCTCCCTGATCGGCACCTTCGCCTTCATGGCGGCACTTGGTTTTTCCATCAATACGCTGACCCTGTTCGGCATGGTGCTTGCCATCGGCATCGTGGTCGACGACGCCATCGTGGTGGTGGAGAACGTGGAGCGCAACATCGCGCTCGGGCTTTCGCCCCGTGACGCAGCCCACACGACCATGGACGAGGTCGGAGCCGCTCTCATCGCGATCGCGCTGGTTCTGGCCGCGGTCTTCGTGCCGACGGCCTTCATCCCCGGCATCTCGGGGCAGTTTTACCGTCAGTTCGCCCTGACCATCGCCGTGTCGACGGTGATCTCGGCCTTCAACTCGCTGACATTGTCACCGGCGCTCGCTGCCATGTTGCTCAAGCCTCATAGCCATGAGCAGCCGCACAACCCGCTTGTCCGCTTCGGAAACAGGCTGGCGAACGGCTTCAACCGCGGGTTTGACGCGACGGCCAATGGCTATGCCAGGTCGGTTGGGGTGTTGTTGCGTCACAAGCTGATCGTCCTGCCGGTCTATGTCGGGCTTCTCGCCGGCACCGTCTGGATTGTCAATCACGTGCCGCGCGGCTTCATTCCGACCCTGGATCAGGGCTATGCCATCGTCGTGGTCCAGCTGCCGGATGGGTCGTCCCTGTCCCGCACCGACGCGGTGGTGCAGCGGGCCTCCAGGATCATGCAGGGAACACCCGGCGTTCAGCACGCCTCGGCGTTTGCTGGCTTCTCCGGCGCCACCTTCACCAATGCCACCAATGCGGCGGCGATCTTCGCCGTGTTCAAGCCGTTTGAGGAACGGGTCCGGGATGGGATTCCCGCGCCCAAGATCATTAGCGACCTCGTTGCCGGCCTGCAGCAGATCGAGGAGGCCTTCATCATTGCCATTCCGCCGCCGCCGGTGCGTGGCCTCGGCAATTCCGGCGGCTTCAAGGTTCAGCTCCAGAACCGGACCGGCGATGACGTGCGCGGGATCCTCGCCACGGCCTACCAGCTGATGGGGCAGGCGCGCCAGAACCCGAATCTGGCCGGCGTCTTCACGACGTTCTCGGCCAACTCGCCCCAGGTCTATCTGCAGATCGACCGACAGAAGGCCAGCATTCTCAATGTGCCGATCCCCAACATCTTCGAGACGCTCCGGATCAACCTCGGCGCGGCCTATGTGAATGACTTCAACGCCTTTGGCCGCGTTTATCAGGTCCGCGCCCAGGCCGACCAGCATTTCCGCGTCGACCAGGAGGACATCAACCGCCTGCGGGTTCGCTCCTCGACCGGCGCCCTCATTCCCCTGGGAACACTTGTGGAGATGCGGGAGGTCTCGGGGCCGGACCTGGTCCAGCGCTACAACATGTACACCTCGGTGGCGGTGCAGGGTAACGCCGGCCCGGGCGTGTCCTCGGGCGACGCTCTGGATGCCATGGAGACCCTGATCCGGCAGAACCTCGCGCCCGGCATGGGCTTCGCATGGACCGAGCTGGCGTTCCAGGAGCGCCAGACCGGCAATACGGCGGTGTTCATCTTCGCGCTCTCGGTGCTCTTCGTCTTCCTCGTGCTCGCGGCACAATATGAAAGCTGGTCTCTGCCGGTCGCCATCATCCTGATTGTGCCGATGGGCGTGCTCTCGGCGCTGATCGGCGTGATGATCCGGGGACAGGACAATAACATCCTGACCCAGATCGGGCTTGTGGTCCTGGTCGGTCTCGCGGCAAAGAACGCGATTCTGATCGTCGAGTTCGCCCGTCAGGAGGAATCTGTCGGCAAATCGCCGGTCGAGGCCGTCATTGAGGCCTGCCGGTTGCGGCTGCGTCCCATCCTGATGACGGCCTTCGCCTTCATCCTCGGCGTGCTGCCACTGGTGATCGCGACCGGTCCCGGTGCCGAGATGCGGCAGGCGCTCGGCACGGCGGTGTTCGCCGGCATGCTCGGCGTCACCGTGTTCGGCCTCTTCCTGACGCCCGTCTTCTACGTCGCGGCGCGGTTCGCGGTGATCCGGATGAGCAGGTGGCGCCGTCCTAAGCCCGCGCGGGTTGCCGTTCCCGATTCAACGCCAGCCGAATGAAAGGCGGGGAATCCGGCCCAACCTGGCCACTCTCAAGTTCTGTAAACGGTAGGAGGATGACATGAACGATACGCAGGTCCTCAGCGAAGCCGCGTCCCAGACCGCGAGACCGCAGGCAGTTGACATGAAGCTCGAGGTCGTCGTCATTCCGGTTGTGGATGTCGATCGCGCCAAGAGCTTTTACAACGGCCTGGGATGGCGGCTCGACGCCGACTTCGCCGCCGGTGACGACTGGCGCGTGATCCAGTTCACGCCGCCGGGTTCCGGATGCTCGGTGATCTTCGGCAAGAACGTGACTGCCGCGCCCCCTGGCTCCGCCCAAGGACTGTACCTCATCGTCTCCGATATCCAGACGGCCCGCGACGATTTGCTCGGACGCGGCGTCAAGGTCAGCGAGGTGTTCCACGCCGTCGACGAGCATACTGGCACGGACGAGCCATACCTGTTCGGGCGGGTCCGGGTGAGCGGCCGGGATCCCGAAAACCGCACCTACCGCACCTATGCCTCGTTCAGCGATCCGGACGGCAATGGCTGGCTGTTGCAGGAGATCACGGAGCGCCTGCCCGGACGCGTGGACACGAACGGCGCGACCTTCACCTCGCCGGCGGACCTCGCGACCGCACTCCGCCGTGCAGCGGCCGCACACGGCGAGCACGAGACGCGGACTGGCCAGCATGATGAGGGCTGGCCGGACTGGTACGCCGAGTACATGGTGGCGCAGCAGACCGGCAAGCCACTGCCGACGTGAGCATCAGCCGCGGTGATCCTCGGCCAGCCCTCATCGTGGAGCCCGTATCATGACCCAGACCTTCGACGCCATTGTCATCGGGGCCGGACAGGCGGGCCCATCCCTGGCCGGACGGCTGACCGCCGCCGGCATGCGGGTCGCGCTCATTGAGCGTAACCAGTTCGGCGGCACCTGCGTCAACACCGGCTGCATGCCGACCAAGACGCTGGTTGCCAGCGCCTACGCGGCCCATCTCGCCCGGCGAGGCAATGAGTATGGGATCGCAAGCGATGGGCCCATCCGGATCGACATGAAACGGGTCAAAGCCCGGGCCGATACCGTCTCGACGACTGCCCGCACGAATGTCGAAAAGTGGCTGCGTGGCATGGACGGCCTGACCGTCATTGAGGGGCACGCCCGGTTCAAGGGCCCGGCTGTCGTCCAGGTGGGCGAGAGCCTGCTGACATCGCCCCGCATCTTCATCAATGTCGGCGGCCGCGCGAACGTGCCCGACATGCCGGGTGTCGACACGGTCGACTATCTCACCAACACCTCAATCCTCAAGCTCGACACGGTCCCGCGGCACCTAGTCGTCATCGGTGGCAGCTACATCGGGCTTGAGTTTGCCCAGATGTACCGGCGGTTCGGCGCCGAGGTTACGGTGGTCGAGATGGCGCCGCGGCTGATTGCCCGCGAGGACGAGGACGTCTCCGAGGCGGTTCGCGAGATCCTGACCGATGAGGGGATCACGGTCCGTCCCAATGCCATGTGCATCGGGTTCAAGGCGCATGCGGATGGTGTGGCGGTCGACGTCGATTGCACGTCCGGAGCACCCGTAGTGGTTGGATCGCGTGTGCTGCTGGCAGTCGGCCGTCGGCCCAACACGGACGATCTCGGCCTCGATAATGCTGGAGTCGTGGTCGATGCTCGGGGCTACATTGCGGTAGACGATGCTCTTGCAACGAACGTACCCGGCATCTGGGCTTTGGGCGACTGCAACGGCCGCGGGGCGTTTACCCACACGGCCTATAACGATTATGAAATCGCAGCAGCCAATCTTCTCGACGGTGGCTCGCGCCGCGTCAGCGAGCGACTTCTCGGCTACGCACTCTACATCGACCCACCGCTTGGACGCGTCGGCATGACCGAGACCGAGGCGCTCAGGTCAGGCCGGAAGGTGCTGGTGTCCAAGCGGTCAATGACGCGGGTTGGACGCGCCATTGAGCGAGGCGAAACTAAGGGCTTCATCAAGATCGTCGCCGATGCGGACACCAAGCAGATCCTCGGGGCTGCCGTTCTTGGTGTGACCGGCGATGAGGTCATCCACGGCGTCCTCAACATGATGAATGCCGGAGCCCCTTACCCGACGCTGCAGTGGGCGGTGCCGGTCCATCCTACCGTCTCCGAGCTGATCCCCACCGTGCTCGGCGATCTCAAGCCCGTCCATTAAGGAGTCTGCAATGGCCAAGATCCTTGTCGTCTACTATTCTTCTTACGGACATATCGAGCAGATGGCCCAAGCCGTTGCAGAGGGCGCCAGCTCTGTTGCCGGAACGGATGTCGTCATCAAACGGGTTGCAGAGCTGGTCCCCGAGGAGGTCGCCCGCAAGTCCGGGATGAAGATCGATCAGGACGCACCGATCGCCAGCCCCAACGAGCTTGGCGACTACGACGCAGTCATCTTCGGCACGCCAACCCGCTACGGCGGCATGGCGGCTCAGATGCGCAACTTCCTCGACCAGACCGGCGGCCTTTGGGTGAAGGGTGCGTTGGTGGGCAAAGTTGGAAGCGTTTTCGCCTCCACGGGATCTCAGCACGGAGGTCAGGAGACGACGATCACGTCCTTCCACACGACACTACTGCATCACGGCATGATCATCGTCGGCCTGCCCTACTCCTTTGAAGGCCAATCCAGGATAGACGAGGTCACTGGCGGGTCCCCCTATGGTGCGACCACGATTGCCGGCGGGGACGGCTCACGTCAGCCGAGCCAGAACGAGCTTGAGGGTGCCCGCTTTCAAGGCCGGCATGTGGCCGAGATTGCGGGAAAGCTGGAACGTGGCGCTGGGGAACGAGGGCCCGTACCGGCGGATATGCGGAACCCGACCGAGACCGTCGGCGGAACAGCCAGCGAGCCGACATGATGCCTGCCCGGCGACAGTATAATCGTTTCGACGATTCTTGGATCTGTTTCGTGACCCACTCCGGCGGCAAGATCGCGCCGTGTCTTAACGAGTGGGTCAGTTTCCATGATGATTATCGACGACCAGGTCAACGAAACCTTCAGGTTCGATCCCGAAAGGGTCCAACGATACAAGGTCATCCTCCGGCGAAACCGGCTCTTCGGCTTCTGGGTGGGCAAGCAGCTCGGCAAGATCGATTGCGAGATGCTTTACTACATAGCGAGCGTGGTCGATGCTGACCTGGAAGAACCTGGTGATCGCGATATTATCCAGAAAGTCCGCGATGATATGCGGACCGCCGGCATCAAGGTGAGTGGAGCTGCTCTTCGCGCCAAACTCGATGCGTTACATGCCCAGGCCCGCCGCGAACTCGGAGGGCCATCGCCCGATCAACCAACCTCATGAGGGATGCCATGCACGACCTGCTTGAGCGTGTCCTCGCCGCACATGGCGGACTGGACCGGTGGAACAGCTCTCACGAGGTGAGTGCAACCGTTGTGACCGGGGGCGACTTCTGGGCGACGAAAGGTATTTCCACCGATAACATCCGGCGCCGAGCAAAAGTCGGTATACATCGGGAAGGGGCAACACTTGCCCCGTTTGGCAATCCGGACTGGCACATGACATTCGCTCCCGACCGGGTCGTGGTTGAAGCCAGCGACAAATCAATCGTCGCCGAAAGAGACGACCCAAGGTCGGCCTTTGCAGGTCATGGGCTTGAAACCCCATGGGATCCGTTGCACCTGGCCTACTTCAACGGCTATGCCCTGTGGACGTATCTCACAACGCCTTTCCTGCTGGCGATGCCCGGCTTTGAAGTTGAGGAAGTCGAGCCCTGGCAGGAGAAAGATGAGTCTTGGCGGGTTCTGCGTGCGACGTTTCCCGCCGGGATCGCCAGCCATTGCCGCGAACAGGACTTCTATTTTGGCCCGGATTTCCTGATCCGCCGCCACGATTACCAGGTGGACGTTTCCGGCGGCTTCCTTGCGGCACAGTACGTCTACGACGTCAGGGACTTTGGGGGATTTATGTTCCCGACCCAAAGGCGCGCTCACCCGCGTCTCGCAAACCGCCAGCCGGACCGCTCACGCACACTCGTGTCAATCGACCTCAGCGAGTATGCAGTGACTTGAAAGCATCAGGCCTGACCGGAAGTCTGAGATTTAGTTAGGATATCAGGGCCAACGCAGACCGGTCTTCCATTGCGAGCAACTGGGTCGCCATCCGCTTAGCCTGCCGGGCAGGCTCGACGCTGCGGGTCATCTGTGCAACCGCGATCGCGCCCTCGTGCAGCAAATTCATCTCGGCAGCGATCCGCTTTGGCTCAGCAAACCGCGCCGCGTGGGCAAGTTCCTCAAAGTAGGCCAGCGCCAAGCGTTTGTGCAGCACCGCGGCCTGGAACACGGGATTGACGGTGTCCTTGTGCTCGCCAGCAGCGCTCGCGAAGACGCAGCCGCGGAAATGCTCGTCCCGAAACCAGGTTTCAAGGAAGTCGAAGGTTGCCAGCAGGCGCTCAACCGGATCCTTCGCGCGCTGCTCGACAAACGCCCGCATGGCGTCCCGCTCCTGCTCGTCCCTACGCTCGAGAACGGCCAGAATGAGATCCTCTTTGGTTTCGAAATGCCGGTAGAGCGTCGTCTTGGCGACCCCGGCCTCGGCGATGATCAGGTCAATGCCTGTCGCGTGGTAGCCATGCTGGTTGAACAGCCGCAACGCGGTCTCGAGCAGATGATCACGAATTTCTGAACGACGCATTGCACCCCCTCACGACAATACAGATCGGTATTTTTAAACTTAGGGCCGACGGTGCTCAAAAGCAAGCACGCATCTCCTATCCAACTGCTCTCCAAACGTGCGCCTTCGCACACCGACGTCCAGAGCCGCCTTGCGGAACGATACAGACCTGTATAAATCGAATGTGTTCGATACAGACTAGTATCGTTTGGGAGTGGTGGGATGGCCTGCCAACCCAGTGAGATCAGGAGGGCGATGATGCCCTGGACTATCAAACGGCAGTGCTCCTGTTACCCTGTTGCTGAGAAGAAGACTGCCCGAGGAGGCTTGGTGTGGACCCTTCGATCCATAGTGATCGGCCTCCTCCTGTTGTTTTCCCTTGTCGGGATCCCGCGCGTCAATGCAGGCGAGCTCAACCCGTTTAGCGCAGCCTGGATTCCGTCAGCGGGCGAGAGCGCTCAGCTGACGGACGCCTGGAGTGAGTTTTGCCAGCGGAGCCCGGGCGAATGTGCGATCGACCCCTCCGAGCCTGCCACGATCAAGCTCGACGAACGTGCCTGGGCCCTGATCGTGGCGATCAACCAGCAAGTCAACGCCGCCGTGTCGCCGCAGGAAGACATCGCCCACTGGGGCGTGATCGATCGCTGGGACTATCCCGACGATGGCTATGGGGATTGTGAGGACTATCAGATCCTCAAGCGCCGCATGCTGGTCGAAGCCGGCTTACCGCGACGGGCCCTTCGCATGGTCGTGGTGCTCGACGAACTCGGTGCAGGCCATGCCGTCATGGCTGTCCGGACCGATCGCGGTGACTTCATCCTCGACAACAAGCGGGACGCCGTCCTGCCGTGGCATCAGACCGGCTACGTGTACATCAAGAGCGAAGGTGACCGGCCTCACGCCTGGGTCTGGCTGAGCAACCAAGCCGTCGCCACGTCGGCTGTCAGCCGATAACGGGGAGGCTCTCATGCCACGGTCGCTTCACGGAAACCGCGCACGCATTCTGATCGCTGACACTAACATGACCTTTCGGGAGACCCTCGCGCAGCACCTGCGGGCGAGCGGGTTCGAGGTGGTCACCGCCTCCAACGGCCAAAGCGCCTTTTCCCGGCTGCGTGACCGGGATCGGCCAATCGACTGGTTCTACGTCCGGGCTGATCTGCAGGACCTGATGGACGGATGGATCCTGGCTGACGAATACCATGACAGCCATCCGCATCAGGCCGCGGTGATTGCCGCGTCTGTCGAGCGCGTCTCCGGGCAGGGTCACGTGGTTCTGAAGGATCCCCCGCTGGCAGTCGTCGTGGATGCCATCCAGACCGTGTCCAACACACCCGAAGGCGCACGATCCGCAGCTGTCACGGATTCCGATCCACGGCGTCGTGCAGCGTAACCGATGCTTTCGTCCGGAGCCTATTGCCGGCCGTGGACCTGGCACCTGGAGATATCGATCATGTACACCAAAGCGATCGTCGAACGAGCGTGTGTCGACTACCCTTTCTTAAGCGACCTTTGTGCTGCCGAAATCGAGCGGCGCATCATCCAAGCCTATGTTCAGCTCGTGTTTCGGGCGGTTGACAGAAACAGCTCGCGAGCCATTGCGGTGCTACGGCTTGGCTCGCTTGAAGTCCACCTGACCGAACTGCACCCGGCACATCCCAGCCCGGACCTGCCGCCATTCTGGATCGAGGTCATCGACGCCCCAACGCAGAGCTCAGTCGACAGCCTGGGGTTCCACGACTTCGACGAGGATGAACTGGCAGCGGCAGTCGAGATGATCGTGAGCGCGGCGCATAACGCCGGTCACTGGAATGGCCCGTCTCCGCGCGGACCCGCAACCTAAATCGAGCGGCCGTGCCGGCGTGGATCAATGAGGACAAAGTCATGGACCGAAGCAACGAGCAAAGCTCCTTCTGGGCCTCTGTCACCGCAGTGCTTACGCTGACACTCGTCATTGGCGTGCTTTATCTGCCCTTGTTTCTGTAAATCAGCGGTTGCCGCAATACTGGCCACAGCTCAGGGCTGTTCCGAGAATGGTTCGGATGAGAACGGCGAAGCTGCCAGGCCGTTTCATCACATCGGGGACAGGCTCTGTTGGGGAAAAGACGGCGATCCTCAAGGATCGCCGTCAGCTCACGGGGGAGAGTCAAAGTCTGCAGGAGAACCGGCTGTGTACACCCGGGGAGACTATCGGAGTTCTCAGCCAAGTGCTGGAAAAAGCTGTCGAGAGAATCCGATTGTCGCAATTTGAGGCGAATTTCAGCAATCCGAAATCAGAGCAAAGGCATACCCAACCGGTCTGATGGCGAACAAGCCATAGATCTGCCTGGCTAACCAGTTACGTTGGCGGGCAATACGGGATGCGTGACATGGCCAATTCCGATGCCTTGAGGCTGCTCTTCCCCGAGGACGATAGGATCCCGGCGGAACACCGTCCGCCCGCACCCATTCACCAGCGGACCTATCTCGTCAACGGCGAACTAAAGGTCTGGGATGGACCTATCGATGTCGTGCGGTCGCCAGTCTGCCTACGTGCAGCAGACGGTCAGTTACGGCAAATCGAACTTGGGAGCGTTCCCTCCGGAGGAGAACAGGAGGCGGAAGAGGCGCTTGAGGCCGCCGTGGTCGCTTACGATGGCGGTCGCGGCCGGTGGCCGACCATGACCGTGGCCGAACGGATTGGCTGCCTGCAGGAGTTCACAAACCAGATGATCAGCCGGCGGCAGGAGGTCGTTGATCTGATCATGTGGGAGATCGGCAAACCCAAAGCGGATTCCGAGAAGGAGTTCGACCGCACCGTCGACTACATCCGGGCAACGATCAACGCTCTGAAGGAACTCGACAACAGCAATTCCAGGTTCACGATCGTCGAGGGCACGATCGGCCAGATCCGGCGCACCCCACTCGGGGTTGTCCTCTGCATGGGACCCTACAACTATCCGCTGAACGAGACCTTTGCGACCCTTATCCCGGCGCTTATCATGGGCAACACGGTGGTGTTCAAGCCGCCGCGGTTCGGCGCACTGTTGTTCTACCCGCTGCTGGAGGCCTTTCAGCATTCATTTCCGAAGGGCGTGATCAACATGGTGTACGGGCGTGGCTCGGTCGTTGTGCCTCGCCTGCTGGACACGGGTCAACTGAACGTCCTGGCCCTGATCGGCTCGAGCAAGGTCGCGGACCATCTCAAGAAGCTGCATCCAAAGACCAACCGGCTGCGGGCCGTTCTCGGCCTCGATGCCAAGAATGCCGCCATCATCCTGCCAGACGCCGACCTTGAGCTTGCGGTCAAGGAGTGCCTGACCGGAACTCTCACCTTCAACGGCCAACGCTGCACAGCGCTGAAGATGTTGATCGTTCATCAGTCGATTGTCGAGCCGTTCCTGCGCCGGTTCGGCGAGGAGGTGGCCAAGCTCAAGGTCGGTATGCCGTGGGAGAAGGGCGTCAACATCACGCCCTTGCCCGAGGCCGGCAAGACCGACCGCATGACGGCCCTGGTCGAGGACGCAAAGGCCAAGGGGGCTCGCGTGGTCAACGAAGACGGCGGCAGCGTGGCTGGTACCCTGTTCTATCCGGCGGTCGTCTATCCCGTTGAAGAGAGCATGAAGCTCTACCGGGAGGAACAGTTCGGGCCGGTTGTCCCGGTGATGCCCTTCGAGGATCTCGAAATGGCCCTCGAGTACGTGACCACGTCCGAGCATGGCCAGCAGGTGAGCATCTTCAGCTCAAGTCCGGACCAGATCGGCCGACTCGTCGATCCGCTCGTCAATCAGGTGTGTCGTGTCAATATCAACTGCCAGTGTCAGCGCGGCCCTGATGTGTTTCCCTTTACCGGCCGCAAGGACTCCGCAGAGGGAACCCTGTCGGTGACGGACGCCCTCCGCTCGTTCTCGATCCGCTCGATGATCGCCACCAAGGAAACGGACGCGAACAAGAACCTGCTTGATGCGATTGTCACCGAGCAGACATCCAACTTCATCAACACCCGGTTTATCTTCTGACCGTCTGAGGGCGCTGAATCGGCTCTCCATGCACCGATGGGCGATGCTCGACGCGATCAGCATCGCCAATGAGGCAAGTAGGCGATACAGATCTGTACTACTCCATACCTCATCCCGAGCCGCGTGGTCCCTTATATACCCACTCACGAAAGTTCTGACTTCTGAGGGAGACTAACAAAGGCGGCGCGCCCTTGATCTCCTGTCACATGCAGTCCAAAGAACAGACTGCATCACCTGGGACCTATGTGCCATTTGGCACCTCACGTGAGCCAAAAGCCCTCCGTTTCGCGGACAATGCTTGCCGAGCGATACAGATCGGTATATCTCAGTGCGTAACGATACAGAACGGTATCGTTATATGCCGCCACGGGCCGGAGGGCCGCCGCGGAAACCCAGGAGTATACAATGTCTCATGTTTCTACCCCGAGCGTCGCGGCGCATCCGAGCCTTCAGGCTCCCGCGACTTTTCTATTTGATCTGGTCGACCGCCATGGCCGGACGGTCACAACAGCGGGCCTCTATGCCGCGCTGGTCGTGATCTATGCCTGGTTCGGTGGCATGAAGTTCACTGCCTATGAGGCAGAAGGCCTGACTGGTCTCGTTGGCAACAGTCCGGTGTTGAGCTGGGTCTATCCGATCTTTGGCGTGCGAGGGTTCTCGAGCCTCCTCGGTGTCCTCGAGCTCAGCATCGGCGCCCTGATTGCCGCCCGGCTTATTGGACCCGTGTACTCCCTCATCGGCGGTGTGCTCTCGGCCGGTCTGTTTGTGACCACCCTCAGCTTTATGGCAACGACGCCAGGCGTGTTTCTGCCGGAGGTTGGTTACCCGGCGATTTCCGTCGCACCCGGTCAGTTCCTGCTCAAGGACATAGGCTTGCTTGCTGTGTCCCTCGCGATCGCCGTTGACTCGCTTTCGCGCCTGCGCTCGGCCCGCGCCGCCTGACCGATGGCGGGGCGGAGCCTCCACTTGGCTCCGCCCTCCCCTCGACGGCCGGTCGATTGCGGACCACCGGGGAGAGGGCGGCACCTGCCACCCTTACGCCGACGGTATCAGTCGGCCAACATCAGGAGTTTCACATGTTTATCGCCTTCATCATGTCTAGGATCAGTGCCTATTTGCAATATCGCCGGGTCATTCGTGAGCTGATGCAACTCTCAGATCGGGAGCTCGACGATATCGGCATCTCCCGCAACGATATTAATGGCATCGCGCGTCAGAGTGCGGCCTCGTAAGCCGCCCCTGGGATCGCCTTTCCAAATCACGGAAGGAGAATGTCAGATGAAGACCTATCACAAGAACCCCGAGGCCGTGTCCCGGTTGACCCCGGAGCAGTACCGGGTGACACAGACAGATGGGACCGAGAGGCCCTTCGCCAACGCATACTGGGACAACAAGGAGCCTGGGCTCTACGTTGACGTCGTGTCAGGCGAACCGCTGTTCGCCTCGTTCGATAAGTTCGAGAGCCGTAGCGGCTGGCCCAGCTTCGTCAAGCCGATTGATGCCGACAACATCATCGAGAACCGTGACACGAGCCACGGCATGGTGCGAACCGAGGTGCGCTCCGCTCACGGCGACAGCCATCTGGGGCATGTATTCCCGGATGGGCCACAAGAGGCGGGCGGATTGCGCTACTGCATCAACTCGGCTTCTCTGCAGTTCATCCATTACGATGATCTGGAGAGCGAGGGTTACGGTGAGTTCCGCAAGCTGTTTGCAGGGAAAGGAGAAACAGTATGACTGGCTTAACTGAGCGGGCCGTTCTGGCCGGAGGCTGCTTCTGGGGTATGCAGGATCTCATCCGCCGCCTCCCCGGCGTCGTCTCCACACGGGTCGGGTACTCCGGCGGAGACGTTCCGAACGCGACCTACCGCAACCATGGCACGCACGCCGAGGCGATCGAGATCATCTTCGATCCGGAGAAGACGAGCTTCCGCGACCTGCTGGAGTTCTTCTTCCAGATTCATGACCCGAGCACGAAGAACCGGCAGGGGAATGACATCGGCATGAGCTACCGGTCGGCGATCTTCTACACCTCGGACGAGCAGAGGCGGGTCGCCGAGGACACCATCGCCGATGTCGATGCCTCGGGACTGTGGCCGGGCAAAGTCGTCACGGAACTCGCACCAGCGGGCGATTTCTGGGAGGCTGAGCCCGAGCATCAGGATTATCTCGAGCGGATTCCGAACGGCTATACGTGCCACTTCATCCGTCCCGGCTGGAAGTTGCCGCGCCGCAGCAACGCTGCTTAGGAAAGAAAGCTCGTGGATTCGGTCTTCCCGTAAAGCAGCTTCCAATTGGAATGGCCCGGAGAAATCCGGGCCCTTTTACGTTGGTTGTTCTGTTACTCCGAGCGCCAGAATGCGATCGACAGGGCCGATTTTCGCAAGATCGAATGTTCTCCCGCAATATCGAGACATTTGCGGCTTAGGCATCGACCGGCATAACGCTCATAATGCCCGACAACGGTGGCTATTGCATCTGGAGGAGCCCGGGCATAACGCCCCCTGCTGATGGTACAGTCCTTTTAGTCGTTCTTGGGCCTGCCGGCTTGGACGATCGGGCGCCAAGATCTCCGCGTTCCCGATCCGAGCCTGAGGACAGGACAATGAGGATGATCAAGTCAATCAGCGTTATCGCCGCCGCCGGCATTGCAATCACACTCGCGAATGTGCCCGCGTCGGCCCAGGGACAGGGCGAGACGGTGAAGACCGTCTTCGAGCGCACCATCCCGAATATTCCGGGCAAGACCCTGATCGCCCTTGAGGTGACCTACGCTCCGGGTGGCAAGTCTCCCTCCCATTTCCATCCCAAGTCCGCTTTCATCTATGCGCACGTGACATCCGGAGCCATTCGCAGCCAGGTCGGCGACGGGCCCGCCAAGGTCTACCAAGTGGGTGAAGGCTGGTACGAGGATCCCAGCTCGCATCATAAGATCAGCGAGAACGCCAGTGCCGCCGAACCGGCAAAGCTGCTCGCTGTGTTTGTCAGCGATACTGGCGAAACACTGGTCATCCCAGAGCAGAAGTAAGGGACTGCTGCTATGTCCAACATGATGGCTTGGCGCGTCCATGAGTTTGGCTCTCCGGAAGCGATGCAGTTCGAGCAGGTTCCAGTGCCCAGTCCCGGCCCTGGCGAGGTCCTCGTCAAAGTGCACGCCGCCGGGGTTGGCCCCTGGGATGGCTGGATCAGGTCTGGTAACAGCGCCTTGCCGCAACCCCTCCCCCTCACCTTGGGCTCAGACCTCTCTGGAGTGATCCAGGCCATCGGGCCGGATGTATCCGGACTGAGCGTCGGAGACGAGGTTTATGGTGTCACAAACCAACGGTTCATCGGCGCCTATGCCGAGTACGCCGTAGCCTCGGCTGCGATGATTGCGCGAAAGCCGGCCTCGATCGATGACCTCGAAGCAGCCTCCGTGCCAGTCATTGCCGTTACCGCATGGCAGGGCCTATTTGATCAGGCACAGCTCAAGGCCGGTCAGACGGTACTCATTCATGGGGCGGCCGGCAACGTGGGTGCCTATGCGGTGCAGTTCGCCCACCGTGCAGGCCTCCGGACCATCGCGACAGCTGCCGCTGACGACCACGCGTTTGTACGTGAGCTCGGGGCCGATATGCTGGTGGACTTCAACTCCCAACGCTTTGAAGACATGGCCCGGGACGTTGATGCCGTCTTCGATCTGGTCGGCGGCGAGACGCAACAGCGCTCGTTTCAGGTCCTGCGACGCGGCGGCAAGCTGATCTCGGCCGTGTCTCAGCCGGATCAGGATCTGGCGAAGAGCCATGGGGTCGATGCAGCCTTCTTTCTGGTCAAAGTCTCGACCCAATACTTGACGGAAATTGCCGCCTCGATCGATCATGGCGACCTGAGGACGCGGGTGGGCACAGTGATGCCCCTTGCTGATGCGCGGCAAGCTCATCTCATGCTGGAAGGCATGCGTCCTCTGCCCAAGGGAAAGATCGTTCTCGCCGTGACCTCCCTGTGAGAACCTGATGCGGCGCCCCAGACCAAATACCTTTAGCCAGGATGGGCAAGACGCAAGGAGACCCTAATGGACGTGTTCCGAGAGATCCGCACGGGATCAGCCGCCTGTGCTGTGATCATCGGCGGGTGCGTTGTCCCGGCAGGCTCCCAGGCGCTCGATCTGCCGGCCAAGGGAGCGACCCTCGTCGAGGCTGTGCGCATCTGCTCCGCCCATGGCACCGGATTCTTCACCATCCCTGGTACTGACACGTGCCTGCGGATCGGCGCTCGGGCCCGGGGAGAATCCCGGTATCTCGAACCTGGCACCCGTGCCGACGATTCCATCGGCTTCCGGGCCCGCGGCCGCATCGCTCTGGACGCCCGCACCCGGACGTCATATGGCCTGCTGAGGGCCAAGACGCAGTACGAGTTCACCCGCAACACGGGCAATTACGGGTCTGACACGTTCCGTCTTGACGAAGCTTTCATCCAGTTCGGCGGACTGACCGCAGGTCGCTGGGAGTCATTCTTCGACTTCTACACCAACGACTACAACTTCGCGGATCTCATCGTCTCCGAAGTCAAAACCAACCTGTTCGCCTATACGGTCAAGCTGGGCTCTGATCTGTCGGCGACGATTGCGCTGGAGGACTCCATCGAGCGGCGGCTGTTCGCTGCTCCGAATGGACCAGACTTTCCCGGCCAGGAGTTCAGCCCGGCCGGTGCACGGGTTCCAGACCTCGTCGGCCAACTGCTGTGGGAGCCGGACTGGGGCAAGGCCCAGCTCTCAGCAGCGTTGCACCAGATCCGCAGCGCCAATCTTGTTCCCGGACCAGCTCCGGCTCCATTCGTCGACACAGATTACGGCTTTGCCGTGCAGGCCGGAATTGAGGTCGACCTGCCCACGATTGCTGACGGCGATGAACTTTGGCTCCAAGCTGCCTATGCCGACGGTGCACTGAGTTATCTCGGCCTCGGCAACTCATCAATCAACGATATCATCCTCGATCAGACTGACGCTTTTGTGGATGCCGATGGAGCAGTGCAGCGGTCCAAGGGGTGGGCCGCGACGGCGGTGTTCCTGCACTATTGGACACCGCAGATCCGGCATGTGGTGTTCGGTTCCTATGGTGTGGTCAACTACCCCGAGGGCAGCGTCGTGACCACACCCGCGGGCGGCACCGTCGGATTCCCGGACACCTCGGAGTGGCGCATCGGCACCAATCTCGGCTGGCTCCCGGTGAGCGGCCTCTATCTTGGCGTCGAGACGCTCTATCGCAGTGTCGACCCGCGTGGCCGGGTGTTCGCGGGCAACGATCCCGCATCGGGCCGCCTCATCAACTCTGAGGACGCCCTTGAAGCCCGCCTGCGGGTCCAACGGGATTTTTGAGAGCAAAGAGCAAGAGTTACCTTCGGTCGATAGGGGAGTTGGTCATGCTCAGCGACAGGGACCGGATCTTCACGAACCTCTATGGATTCCACGATTGGCACCTTGCCGGTGCCCGAATGCGCGGCGACTGGGATGGCACGGCATTTCTGCTGGCGCAGGGACGGGACTGGATCATCAATGAGACCAAGGCATCGGGCCTCCGCGGACGGGGCGGCGCAGGATTTGCTACGGGACTGAAATGGTCCTTCATGCCGAAGACTTCCGACCGCCTGCCCAGCTATCTTGTCGTCAACGCCGACGAGTCCGAGCCGGGAACCTGCAAAGACCGCGAGATCATGCGCGGCGATCCCCATAAACTGGTGGAAGGCTGTCTGCTCGCGTCCTTCGCCATCCGCGCGCATGCCTGTTACATCTACATTCGAGGCGAGTTCGTTGATGAGGCCCGTCATCTGCAGCAGGCCATTGACGAGGCCTACGAGGCCGGCCTGATCGGCCGAAACGCCTGCGGGTCCGGGTGGGATTTCGATCTTTACCTGCACCGCGGTGCCGGCGCCTACATCGCCGGAGAAGAGACAGGTTTGCTCGAGAGCCTCGAAGGCAAGAAGGCGATGCCACGGATGAAGCCACCGTTCCCGGCGGCGATCGGTCTGTACGGCTGCCCGACCACGGTGAACAATGTCGAGACCATTGCCGTCGTGCCGACCATCCTGCGCCGGGGTGCCGCCTGGTTCGCAGGCATTGGTCGACCGAACAACGTCGGGACCAAGATCTACTCGATCTCCGGTCATGTGAACCGGCCATGCAATGTCGAGGAGGCGATGAGCATCCCACTGCGCGAGCTGATCGACACCTATGCCGGTGGCGTTCGCGGAGGCTGGGACAATCTGCTTGCCGTTATCCCCGGCGGTGGCTCGATGCCGCTTCTGCCGAAGAGCATCTGCGATACATTGTTGATGGACTTCGACAGCCTTCGTGATGTCAAAAGTGGGCTGGGCACAGCGGCAATCATCGTCATGGACAAGTCGACGGACCTGATTGCGGCCATCGCTCGCCTGAGCGCATTTTTCAAGCACGAAAGCTGCGGCCAGTGCACCCCCTGCCGGGAAGGTACAGGGTGGGTGACGAGGGTCATGTATCGGATGGTGGAAGGCCGCGCCGATCCACACGAGATCGATCTGCTGGAAGAAGTGACCAAACAGATGGAAGGCCATACGATTTGTGCGTTCGGCGATGCTGCCGCTTGGCCCGTGCAGGGACTCATCCGCCATTTTCGCCCAATGATGCTTGAAAGGATGATATCTTATCAACGTGAGCACCAACCAGCACTCGCTGCGGAGTAGTGCGACCATCCCTCCGGCCAGATAGCCCAATCCGACGTTTGGAGAACATCATGGCACCCAAATCGAACAAGAAACAGGAGATATTGAACAAGGATCAGGAGATGCACGCGTACCGCGAGATGCTGCTGATCCGGCGTTTCGAGGAGAAGACCGGCCAGATGTACGGCATGGGCCTCATCCGCGGCTTCTGCCACCTCTATATCGGCCAGGAGGCCATCGTCATCGGCATGCAGATGGCGACGAAGGATGGTGATCAGGTGATCACCGGCTACCGCGATCACGGTCATATGCTTGCCTGCGGCATGGATCCAAAAGGCGTCTTGGCTGAACTCACGGGCCGCCGCGGCGGCCTGTCGAAGGGCAAGGGCGGCTCCATGCACATGTTCTCCAAGGAGAGGCACTTCTATGGCGGTCACGGCATCGTCGGCTCCCAAGTGTCGCTCGGCACCGGCATTGCCTTCGCGAACCATTATCGCGAGAACGGCAACGTGTGCCTGACCTACTTCGGCGAAGGGGCGGCCAACCAGGGCCAGGTCTCCGAGAGTTTCAACATGGCGGCTGTGTGGAAGCTGCCCGTGGTCTACGTGATCGAGAACAACCGCTATGCCATGGGTACGGAGATGAGCCGTGCCTCGGCCCAGACCGATTACTCGAAGCGGGGCGTGTCCTTCGGCATTCCGGGCGAGCAGGTGGACGGCATGGATGTCCGCGCGGTCTACGCCGCGGGGCAGAAGGCGATCGAGCATGCCCGCTCCGGCAAGGGGCCGTACATCCTCGAGATGCTGGCTTACCGCTATCGCGGTCACTCCATGTCCGACCCGGCGAAGTACCGCACACGGGACGAGGTGGATCAGGTCCGCGAGGCGCGCGATCCGATCGAGCAGGTCCGCCAGCGTCTTTTAACACGCTGGAAGCTGTCGGAAGACGACGTGAAGGCCATCGACAGCCGGATTCGCGAGATCGTCAACGAGGCGGCTGAGTTCGCCACGCAGGATCCGGAGCCCGATCCGTCCGAGCTCTACACCGAAATCCTCAATTGATCATCCTGAGAGTGGGTTGAGCTAGATGACTTCAACCCCACTTGCATCCGGCAGGTCTCCTTTGGATGACTGGAAGCGAGGTCGTCGTGGATCGGGTTTGACCGCTATCTGATACACTGACGCGATCGGGTCAGCTTGAGGAGTGTCCCCATGAACGGCGCAGAACTGCTTGTATCCGCTTTGGAGAACGAAGGCGTGCAGCAGATCTTCGGGGTGCCCGGAGAAGAGAACCTCGACGTGGTCGAGGCGCTGCGGCAATCCTCGATCCAACTGGTGCTGACCCGCCACGAGCAGGCCGCCGCCTTCATGGCGGCGACGCATGGCCGGCTAACCGGCCGACCGGGCGTCTGCCTGTCGACGCTTGGTCCGGGTGCGCTCAACCTCACGACCGGCGCGGCCTATGCCCTGCTCGGGGCCATGCCGATGGTCATGATCACGGGCCAGAAGGGCATCCTGAGCCGGAAACAGGCGCGCTTCCAGATCGTGGACATGGTTGCGACCATGACGCCGCTGACCAAAATGGCGCGCCAGATCGTCAGCCCTGCCTCGATTCCCACGATCGTACGCGAGGCCTTCCGGGTGGCCCAGCAGGAGCGGCCAGGGCCGGTGCTTCTCGAGCTGCCGGAGGACATTGCTGCCGAACCCGTTGCGGCGAGTCCGCACCTGGTGCCCCCTCACCCGATCGATCCGCCTGTTGCTCCGCCGGACGCTCTGGATCGCGCGGCCGAGCTGATCGTTAAGGCCGAACGTCCCCTGGTGATGCTCGGTGCCGCCGCGAGCCGCCCGCGCCTGGCGGAGGCGCTGTCGAACTTCGTGCGGCGCCTGCAGATCCCGTTCTTCAACACGCAGATGGGCAAGGGGTCGGTCTCCGGCGGGTCCGGTCTGTACCTGGGCACCGCAGCCCTGTCGGAGCGTGATCATGTGCACCGGGCGATCGACCGCGCCGATCTGATCGTCGCGATCGGCCACGACACGGTCGAAAAGCCGCCCTTCCTGATGGGGCTGAAGGGCCCGACCGTGCTGCATGTCGGTTACTTGCCGGCGACAGTCGAAGAGGTGTTTTTCCCCCATGCCGAGGTGGTGGGCGATGTCGGACCGAGCCTGGGATTGTTGGCGGACCGCCTCGAAGGCAAGCTGCCCAACGCGGGTGCGCTGCTTGGCCTGCGGGAGGAGATCCTGGCCCGGATCGCCGATCGGGCGGAGGAGAGCCGCTATCCCCTGACCCCACAACGCATCGTCCGGGACGTGCGGAAGGTGATGCCAGAGGACGGCATCGTGTGCCTCGACAACGGCATGTACAAGATCTGGTTCGCCCGCAACTATCGCACCCGGGTCGCCAATTCCCTTCTGCTCGACAATGCGCTCGCCACCATGGGTGCCGGCCTGCCATCGGCAATGATGGCGGCCCTGCTCTACCCCGAACGTCGCGTCCTTGCGGTCTGTGGCGACGGTGGGTTCATGATGAACTCGCAGGAACTGGAAACGGCGGTGCGGCTCGGGCTCAACCTGGTGGTGCTGATCCTGCAGGACAACGCTTATGGGATGATCCGCTGGAAACAGGCCGTGGACGGCTATTCCGACTTCGGCCTGACTTTCGGCAATCCCGACTTCGTGACCTACGCCAACGCCTATGGTGCCAAAGGCAGCCGGGTGGAAGGTCCTGACGATCTCGTGCCGACCCTGGAGGCCGCCTTTGCCGATGGCGGCATTCAGCTCGTTACCGTCCCGGTGGACTACTCGGAGAACTTGCGGGTTCTCGTCGAGGAACTGCGTACCTAGGCCCAGAGTGGAGGCTCCAATGATTGAAGTCGTCCAGGCCTTCGATCGGGCGCCGATCACCCAACTCGACAGCGATGATGCGGCGGCGCTCGAGGAGAAGCTCACAACCGCCAGGCGGCTGTTCAAGGACCGAGGGGCATGGCTCAAACCATACGAACGGATTGAGATCCTTCGCCGGCTTGCCGTGCTGATGGAGGGCAAGCGCGAGCACTTCGGACGCCAGATCGCCCGTGAGGGCGGCAAGCCGTTGACGGACGCGTTGGTCGAGGCCGACCGAGCCATCGACGGCGTAAGGAATGCGGCTGACATGCTGCGTGTCGCGGCTGGCCAGGAGATCCCGATGGGCCTGACGCGGGCGAGCATTGACCGCCGGGCCTTCACCATCCATGAACCGATTGGTGTGGTCGCGGCCATTTCCGCCTTCAACCATCCCCTGAACCTGATCGTCCATCAGGTCGCTCCCGCGATCGCCACCGGTTGCCCGGTGATCGTCAAGCCGGCAACGGCGACGCCGCTCTCCTGCATCGACTTCGTGGCTCTCGTCCATGAGGCTGGAATGCCCGCCGGATGGGTCCAGACCTTTCTGCCGGAAACCAGTGAGCTCGCCGAGGCACTCGCAACCGATCCTCGGATCGCTTTCTTGAGCTTCATTGGCTCAAGTCGGGTTGGCTGGTATCTGCGCTCGAAGCTGGCACCGGGGGCCCGCTGTGCCCTCGAACACGGCGGCGTCGCCCCGGCGATCATCGACCGAAGTGCCGATCTCGACCGGATCGTCGAGCCCTTGGCGAAAGGTGGGTACTATCATGCCGGCCAAGTCTGCGTGTCGACTCAGCGCATCTTTGTGCACGCGGATCTCGAGAGCGCGTTCATCGACCGCTTTGCCGCCCGTGTGGACGCTCTCAAAGTCGGCGATCCGACCCTGCCCGAGACGGAGGTCGGCCCGCTCATTGCGCCTCGCGAGGCTGATCGGGTCTCGTCCTGGATCGAGGAGGCTGTGTCGAGCGGGGCTCGTCTGATCGGCGGGGGACGTCTTAGCCACACCACGCTCCCTCCATCGATCCTGATCAATCCGCCGCGGGAGGCCAAGGTCTCGACGCTCGAGGTTTTTGGCCCGACCACTTGCATCTACCCGTTCACCCGGCTCGAGGAGGCGATCACCGCTGCCAATTCGCTGCCGGTGGCGTTCCAGGCGAGCATCTTCACCGAGAACCTGCGAACGGCTCTCGACGCAGCCGAGCGGGTCGACGCCTCGGCGGTGATGATCAACGATCACACGGCCTTCAGGACAGATTGGATGCCGTTCGCGGGGCGGCACGAATCCGGGCACGGCGTCGGCGGCATTCCGTGGACGATGAAGGAGATGACCGCAGAGAAGATGATCGTCTTTAGAACGTGAAGAGGGCGACGCCGCCCTCGCAGCCCTGCCCGTCGGCATGACTGGGCCGGAAGAACGACATCCGATTCACTCCCCATCGTAGGTCTCATATCAGCCCTAAAGCCGGTTGGCTTGCTTCGCTTTCCGACTGGCAGGCCGATGGTACAGCCGTTCGGCTTGTTCTTGGGTCTGTTTCATCGCCCTGTCCGCAGACAGGATCGCCTCAAGCCGATCTGAACATCGGCAACAACGAGGACGTGAAATGGAAACTGTAACTCCAACGGTGACGGCCTTGGCGACCCACCATCAAGGCCGGTGGTATCAGCATCTCTATGTCCAAGTCCTGGGCGCCATCCTGGCCGGCGTCCTCCTGGGCCATTTCTATCCTTTGCTCGGCGAAGCGATGAAGCCTCTGGGCGATGCTTCCATCAAGATGATCAAAATGCTCATCGCACCGATCATCTTTTTCACCATCGTGCATGGCATCGCCAGCATGAAGGACATGAGGAAGGTCGGCCGGGTCGGATTGAAGGCCCTCATCTATTTCGAGGTCGTGACCACCCTTGCTCTCATTATCGGATTGATCGTTGTCAACCTCTGGCAGCCGGGCGTCGGGGTCAATGTCGATCTTTCCCGGATTGACACCTCGGCAATCGCAAGCTTTACCGAAAAAGCGAAGGATCAGAGTACGGTCGCGTTCCTGATGGAAATCATCCCCGCGACCGTTGTCGGCGCGTTCGCAAACGGGGAAATCCTTCAGGTTCTCTTCGTTGCACTCTTGTTTGCGTTCGGGTTGCAAGCCCTCGGCACGCGTGGCGAACCGGTGCTGCACCTCATCGACACCCTCGGGCAAATCTTCTTTCGCATCGTCGGCATCATCATGAAGCTCGCTCCTGTCGGCGCCTTCGGTGCAATGGCGTTCACAATCGGCAAGTATGGCGTCGGGACGCTTCTGTCGCTTGGCAACTTCATGCTGGCGTTCTACACAACCTGTCTGCTGTTTGTCTTTGTCGCGTTGGGCAGCATCGCAGCATTGTGCGGCTTCTCGATCTTCAAATTCATCCGCTACATCAAGGAAGAGCTGCTGATCGTCCTCGGGACGTCGTCCTCGGAGTCGGTGCTGCCGCGTATGATCGCCAAGATGGAGAAACTCGGGTGCGGGCCCTCAGTCGTCGGACTGGTGATCCCCACCGGGTACTCGTTCAACCTTGATGGAACCTGCATCTACCTGACAATGGCGGCCGTGTTCCTGGCTCAAGCGACCAACACCGACCTGACCCTGTCGCAGGAGATTGGAATCATCGCCGTTCTGCTGCTCACCTCGAAGGGAGCGGCTGGGGTAACTGGCTCTGGCTTTATCGTGCTGGCGGCGACGCTGGCTTCGGTCGGCACGATCCCCGTCACCAGTATCGCTCTGATCCTTGGGATCGACCGCTTCATGTCTGAGGCGCGGGCGCTCACCAACCTGATCGGCAATGGCCTGGCGACGGTCGTTGTTGCCAAATGGGAAGGTGCTCTCGATGAAGAACGGATGCACCGCCGTCTCAACCAGGAGAGTGATCCCGAAGCCCTTAATTCAGAGGCGATAACGGTGGTCGATGATCTGGCGAAGAGCAACATCCGCGAGCAGCATCGTCACCTCAAAGCAGTGGGAACGCGTGCGCCTGTCTAAGGCCGTGTGGCCAAGCGGTGAACTCACACCCAAGCAGACCAACGGCGGCGATGTGCATTCATCGCCGCCGTTGGTTCTTCAGCATGGCTCGTGATGTAGCGCTTACCGTTCCCACCCCTCATCAAACGGAAATCGCTTCGCCCAGAATTCCGAGTCTATTGGGCCCGATTGTCGATCCGTCCCCTGGATCGACCCGCCTGCCGCGGATCGCAACGCGGCTTTGGCCGTGGCCAGTTCGGAGGATGTGATCGTCCCGATGCTGGCCGTGGCTCTGAAAGTTCTCCTCAGCGCCGACGGTGAGGAGCGATCAACGCCAATGGTGCAGTCTTTTCGGTCTGTCTTGGCCCTGTTTTGGGGCCCAGGACAGCTGCAAGATCGCTTCAGGCTCGATCAGCTCGCGCTGATTGCAACCTCCCTCAGGCGCCGGCTGTGGACCGGCTTTCATGGAGTGTCACATGTTTAGGAAGATTGTTTTGACTCTGCCTCTTCTTCTTCTCCCAAGCATCGCCGTAGCCGAAATGGGCGGTAAGACAGATCGCGACCGTGTCAATCGCGAGGTTGAGACGATGATGCGTGATGGCCGCTGGGAGCGCGCCATTGCGGAAGGTCGCGCCAACAAGCAGGCCTTCGAGGCGCTGCGCCAGGCCCAGGCCCGGTTTTCGCAGCCCGCAACCGGATACACGGCGTCGCGGCCGGCTCGCCAATCTGCCGGTTACTAAGTCATGTCATACGGGAAGCAGCATCTGTTGAACCAAACGGCCCTGGGAGCGAAACGCCAGGGCCGATCCGGATTGTACGCAGAGGCAGATTAACTCGGACTAACCTAGTATGCGTTTTTGCGCTTGCGTCGATAAACACGGACTATTATGATCCGTGTTTATCGCAACTCCGATTGCTAGCAGACGCAACATACCAATATCATGGCACACCTGACCGTCAGCGTTGAGTATGGCATCCATTGCCTCCTATGGCTCGTCGACTCTGATGCAGCCCTCAGCAGCCGAGACCTCGCCGAGCTGCAGGGCATCTCGCCCGGCTTCCTCGCCAAGATCTTTCCCAAGCTCGAAAAGGCGGGGATTGTCGCGGCCAGCGAAGGCGCACGGGGAGGCTACCGCCTCGCACGTCCGGCCCAGGACATCACCTTCCTTGAGATTGTCGACGCGATCGAAGGCAACAAGCCGCTCTTCGATTGTCAACAGATCAGGGGCCGCTGCGCCTTGTTCAAGGGCAAGCCGCCGGCATGGTCGAGCAACGGTGTGTGTGCCGTCCACGCCGTCATGCTCCAGGCTGAGAAGGCGATGCGAGACACGCTGGCCTCCCAATCGCTGGCCGACGTGCATGCAGCGCTCGGACGCAAAGCTCCATCAGGTTTTCTCGGCCAGGTTCAAGACTGGATGTCGGATCGACTAGAGGCCCGTCGTCCCGGTCGCACCCCCCGATCCAAAGAGCCGCCGGGTTGATCCCACGGCGGTCAGCCGCCCTCACCTCAAACATCGAGAATTTCTCGGCACCTTGCCGGGCCTGCCGAGAACCCGTTGGGCATCAGCTTGACGGAATGGCTTCACACGTCCGGCCGAGACAGAAAAGTATCATGACCCAGAAGATTGTTATCGCCGGCTCGGGCTTTGCCGGCATGTGGGCTGCCGTCTCCGCTGCCCGGGCAGTGTCGCTTGCGGGCAAGGAGAAGGACATTGAGGTGATCGTCGTGTCACCCACAGCCAGCCTGACGATCCGACCCCGTCTCTATGAAGCGGTTCTCGAGAACATGAACCCGGACCTCGCGCCCTTGTTCGACGCTGTCGGGGTCCGCCACATGGCTGGGCTGGTGCAGACGATCGATGCCGGCGCCCGCCTCATCGAAATCGGCAAAAACGACGGGACACAGCTACGCCTGCCCTACGACAAGTTCGTATTGGCCGCAGGAAGCCGCCTCTTCCAACCACCGGTGCCGGGGCTGGCGGAGCATACGTTCAATGTCGATCAGCTAGAGAGCGCTCGCAGGCTCGACATTCACCTGCAATCCCTCGCGGACCGTCCTGAGACCGTCGCACGCAACACAGTTGTTGTCGCCGGAGGTGGCTTTACGGGTATCGAGACCGTTGCCGAGATGCCCGAGCGGCTGCGGGCAATTCTTGGAAGTAACGCTGCCATCCGGGTCGTCGTCGTTGAACAGGCGCCGCACATCGGTCCCGACCTTGGTCCGGTTCCGCGGCCGGTCATCGAACAGGCTCTGGCCGAGTGTGGGGTCGAGATCATCACCGGCGCTGCGGTTAACATCGTTTCCGCGGACAGCGTTACCCTCTCGTCCGGCGAGCGCATCCAGACGAATACCGTCATCTGGACCGCCGGGGCCCGCGCCAATCCGCTTGCCGCCCAAATTCCAGGCGAGCGCGACCACTTCGGCCGGGTGATCGGCGATGCTTTCCTCCATGCCACAGAGGTGACCGACATCTTCGTCACCGGCGACGTCGTTCGCGCGACAACGGACCACCTTGGCAACACCACGTTGATGTCGTGCCAGCACGCTCAAAGCCTTGGCCGCGTTGCCGGTCATAACGCCGCCGCGGAACTGGTTGGATTGCCGTTGCACCCGTACAGCCAGCCAAAATACGTCACCTGCCTCGATATCGGTCCTTGGGGGGCGCTCTACACCGAGGGCTGGGACCGCCAGGTGCATCTGACGCGAGACGCTGGCAAGGCTCTCAAGCAAGAGATCAACACGACGTGGATTTACCCCCCTCCGGCTGATCGCAACGCAGCCTTTGCTGTCGCCAACCCGGACTTCGTGATTGTCCCCTGACCCCACTGTAGACACGACTGGTGCCTTGGCCGGGCTGCTGCTCGGTCAAGGCGGAGATCCATATCATGCGTAACATCGACGTTTACTTTCTCACACTCGCAAGCCTGTGCCTGGTGCTGAGTGTCTCCCTTGGCCTTGGAATGGGCTTCGCACAGGATTTCTCGCTCAGCCACCTTCATTCTCACCTGAATCTAGTCGGATGGGTGTCGATGGCGCTCTTTGGGCTCACCTACCGTGCCTATCCGGCTCTGGCCGAAGGAAGGCTGGCGAAAGCCCATTTTTTGCTTTCGGCGTCAAGCGGCATCATGTTTCCGGCGGGCATCTACCTGCTGATAACCTATGGTCAGCCGATCCCGGCCGTCGCGGCCGCCATTGTCTGGCTCGCCGGCGCCACACTGTTTTGCGTCATGCTAGTGCGACTTGCGTTCGCCAAGAGCTAGCGTGAGATCTCACGCTTCAAAAGACATGTCCGGTCGCCAGATCGCTGACCGGACGACGTGACCAGCCCTATACCTCCTGCTTCCTCCGAGGAGTACGGGATCACAAATGAGATAACGGATGTCTGCAAAAGGAAAAGGATACCGGGCGGTCATCGCCGGTCAGGCTGTCTACACGCATCGGACACTCGACTTATACGATTTCGTTGTGCTTGGCGTTTCCAATACCCTGATCTGGAAATGCCCAACAAGCCGTCTCCTTGATCTGTACAATCGCCATGTCGGAATCCGGCATCTTGATGTCGGCGTCGGTACGGGCTGGTTTCTCGATCACTGCAGGTTTCCGGAAAGCCAGCTGCAGATTACGCTGCTGGACCTGAATCCGGCCTGCCTTGCGCGGGCGGCAGCTCGCATCCAGAGGTATGCTCCGAGAGCCGTACAGGCCAATGTGCTGGAGCTGTCCGATCTCGATCTCGGCCCGTTTACATCCATCGGGCTCAACTACGTTTTGCATTGCCTGCCCGGCGACTTGGGGGAGAAGGCCGTGGTCTTCGACAATCTGAAGCCCTGCCTAGCTCCTGGCGGGGTGATGTTCGGCTCAACCTTGCTCTCAGAGGGAGTCGAACGCTCGCGGGCGGCTCGGACGCTCATGCGCTTTTATAACAGCAAAGGGATTTTCTCGAACGAGCGTGATGGACTTGTCTCCCTGCGGCGGGAACTCGAAGACCGGTTTGATGACGTCACAATTGAGGTCGTCGGATGTGCGGCCCTGTTTGTCGTCCGCTGACCGGTTCAGCGAGTCTGATATAACGCTTGGATATCTCACGAGATGGACAGAAGTCGGTCGCGGCTCGACCAGATGGATCGAAAAATCGCGTTAATTCTGCAGGAGAACTGCGCATTGACGGCAACCGAAGTGGCGGAGAAGGCCGGGATCTCGCCTACGGCTTGCTGGCGGCGGGTTCAGAAGCTGGAGCAGGATGGTGTCATCCAACGACGCGTTGCCATTCTCGACCGCAAAAAGCTGAACGTCGGGGTCACGGTGTTCGTTGCCGTCAAAACCCGAGAGCACAGCGCACGATGGACAGAGCAATTCCGTGAGGCGTTGAAGGACATCCCGGAGATTGTCGACGTTTACCGCATGAGCGGTGAGGTCGATTACCTCCTCAAGGCCTATGTGCCGGATATCGAGACCTACGATGCTTTATACAAAAGGTTGATCGCTCGCGTCGACCTGTCCGATGTTACATCGATGTTCGCTATGGAGGAGATTAAGGCGACAACTCAAATCCCGCTGGATTACGCCTGATCCGTCAGCGTGAGCAGGTTCAGCGATCGAAGACTAGACCGCTTCTAGGGCCTGGTGGCTGGACAAGCCTCGTGGCGCCAATCGGCGCGAGAATTTTGCGTCATCGGTGGCATTTCGGTTTACAATTGCAAACCTTTTCCGCGCCCGACAACGTAGCTCTCCCTGGTACTTCAGTCACCAGGGATTACGACATCGATGATCGAGGCTCCGGATTACCATAATATGCTTGCGCTCTTCGTGCGCTTGAGCCGGCTCAGCCAACTTCCGTCCGACGCCTATCTCGAGAACGCATTCGGCGTCCTGGAGCAAGTCGTTGCAAACCCTCGTTTCCTGGAGAGGACACCTGTCGAGCGGAAACCAAGTTCTTTTGCAAGAAGCCTTGTCTTTGGTGACAACCAGTTGAGCGTCTGGGCGATTGCCTGGGCTCCCGGCAGCAGCACACCGATCCATGACCATCACTGCTCGTGCTGCTTCGCCGTCCTGTCTGGCACGCTGATTGAGCGGCACTTCTCCGCCGTTGATGAGGAACATGCCGCCTTGGCACAAGAGATGGTTCGCCCCTCGGGCTTCATCACGTGCTTTTTGCCTTCCGGACCGAATATCCATCAGATGAGCAACGAATCTGATGGCGAGGCGGTCTCGCTGCACATCTATGGCTTTGACCATCGGATGCATGGGTCTTCGATCCACCGTGAGTATCGGGCCGTTTCCGCTTTGAATCGAAACGACTGATCCGTTCAAGGGCCGGGATGCTGGTTGTGGCAAGCCAATCGACAGGCGCGGCGATGGTACAGGCTTTTTGCCCGTTCTTGGGCCTGTTTTGGGGCCCGCGTCATCGGCAAGATCTCAGCGTTCCTGATCCCAACATGAGGAGAAGACAATGAGGATGATCAAAATTTTGAGTTTGGCCGGCGCCGCTGGCCTCGCAATCACACTCACGGGTACGACCGTGTCCGCACACGGGCCGGAGCATGCCACCACAGCACCGTCTTCCCAGACGGCTGCGGCGCAGGCCAACGGTGAGACTGTGAAACCGGTCTTTGAACGTGCTATCCCGCATATCCCGGGCAAGAGCCTGATCGCCCTTGAGGTGACCTATACGCCAGGCGGCAGGTCGCCTTCCCACTATCATCCGAACTCGGCTTTCATCTATGCGCATGTGGTCGCCGGCGCCATTCGCAGCCAAGTTGGCGACGAGCCTGCCAAAGTCTACCAGGCCGGCGAAGGCTGGTACGAGAATCCCGGCTCGCACCACAGAGTGAGCGAGAACGCCAGCGACAGCGAACCGGCAAAGCTGCTCGCTGTCTTTGTCGTCGATCCCAGAGATTCCCTGGTCGTTCCAGAACAGAAGTAAGGATTGCCATCATGTCACAGCGGATGAACTATGCGGCCGCCGCCCCGGGCGGCATGAAGGCCCTCGGCACGGTCTACAGCTATGTCGCCCAAAGCGGTTTGCCGACAGCCCTGATCGAAATGGTCTACCTTCGCATCTCGCAGATTAACGGCTGCGCCTACTGCATCGACATGCACAGCCGCGACCTGCTCAAGGCCGAAGTGCCGGTCGAGAAGCTCGTGCTTGTCCAGTCTTGGGACGAAGGCGGAACCCTGTTCAGCGATCGCGAACGCGCGGCGCTGAAATGGGCCGAAGTGGTCACGCGGGTCAGCGACACGCATGTGCCCGAGCAGGCATATACCGAAGCTCGCGCCACGTTCTCGGAGAAGGAACTCGCCGACCTGACCATCGCGATCGGCCTGATGAACGCCTTCAACCGTCTGGCGATCAGTTTCCGCGCCGTACCGCTGGCCGCGGCAAGCCACTGACCGCCGCCGGTTCCTTTGAATGTGACATAGACCTCTGAGACCCGGCACTGCGTGAGCTGGGTCTCAGGGTGCAACTCGGACGCACCGTGTTGCGTGGAATATTCCTACATCGTTATCGGGGAATCGTAGAACCCTTCATTTGCACATAGGAAACGAAGATGCAGAGCCTCAAGGTAGCCTTTCCAGGGTCCCGTGGTGACCCGCTTTCCGCCCGGCTTGAACTCCCGCTCGGTCGGATCCGGTCCTATGCGATCTTCGCCCATTGCTTCACCTGCTCCAAGGATCTCTTCGCCTCCCGGCGGATCGCGTCCGAGCTCGCCAGACGGGGCATCGCGGTGCTGCGGTTCGACTTCACCGGCCTGGGGGCCTCGGGCGGCGAGTTCCCTAAAACCAACTTCTCCTCGAATGTCGAGGATCTCCGGCAAGCCGCCAAGTATTTGACGAGGCACTTTGGTCCCGCCGAACTCCTTGTCGGACACTCCCTCGGTGGCGCTGCCGTGCTTGCGGTGGCCCCAGACCTGCCCGAGGTCCGGGCGGTGGTCACGATCGGGGCTCCGGCTGATACTGCGCACGTGATCTCAAGCTTTCGCAGCCATGTGCCCGCCATCGAAAGTCAGGGCGAGGCCGAGGTGCAGCTGGCTGGACGCCGCTTCGCGATCCAACAGCAGTTTCTGGACGACGTCCGCAGGCAGCATCTCGAGACGAAGATCCGCAATCTTGGTCGTCCTCTGCTTGTCCTGCATGCTCCCGATGACGACATCGTCGGAGTCGATAACGCCAAGCGAATTTTTGAGGCTGCCCAGCATCCGAAGAGCTTCGTCTCCCTCGACGGCGCGGATCATCTCCTGACTCGCCATGAGGACGCGGCCTTTGTCGCAGAGGTGATCAGCGCCTGGTACGGCCGGCATCTGGCGCGTTCGTCGCATGCCGAGGCGGGTGCCAATCACGATGGCGTCCTCGTTCGGGCGTCGGGTGAGGGCCGCTTCCAGCAGGTCGTCGAAGCCGGGCGGCACCGGTTCCTTGCCGACGAGCCTGAGAGTTATGGCGGACTGGACAGTGGCCCCAGTCCGTACGATTTCGTGTCGGCGGGGCTCGGCGCCTGTACGTCAATGACGCTCCAGCTGTATGCCGAGCGCAAAGGCTGGCAGCTGCCGCCGTTTACGGTCGAGGTGCGGCACGCCAAGGTACATGCTGAGGAATGCGTTAGCTGCGGAGAAGGACGCAACGGCAAGATCGACCAGTTCGAGCGCCAAATCACCTTCGAGACGGACCCCGGGCCTGCGGTGACGGAGAAGATCGCGGAGATCGCCGACAAATGCCCGGTGCACCGGACACTTGAGGCTCGCTCCCACATCGTGACGAAGGTCGCGGCACCGACTTCATGACGTTCTGCCAAACAGCATAATGAGGCCTGAACCGGCAATGGTACACAAACTGTGCCTGGTCTTGGACCTGTCCGTCAGCCCACCCAAGGCGCAAGATCGCGGTTGAAGTCATTCAGGCAACGAAGTGAGGATTTCCCGTGTTTGTCGCTCATGTCCTTTCCACAATCCGGTCCTTCAGGCGGCATCGTGCGTCACTCCGGGAATTGTCTCGCCTTTCCGACCGCGACCTCAAAGACCTTGGCCTGTCCCGCTACGAGATTGAGCAGAGCCCGAACCCCCGCATGAGCCGGCAGGATCTCATGCCATTCCGGGCCTGGGATCACTGGTCGCCAAAGAGCGGGCGGAAGCAGGAGGTTGGAACAGCCGACGGGAATGACATGCGGAAACGTCAAGCCTGACCAACTTGAGCTTCCATCATCAGATCATCTGAAGGGAACGTAATGTCCAGCGATTTGACGCAAACGCTCATGCTCACCCTCGAGCAGCGCTCGGCATTGGAGCGCTCTGCCTTCCTCCTCCATGCTGTCTTCGGTGTGCCCGCTGAAGAGGTCGCGGCGCGGCTCCGCTTAGAACCCTCAGTCGTGCATGAACTTGTATCGAAGGTGCGGCGACAGGTACGTGAAGCTCATTCGCTGGACCCGGCACGCCGGACGAACGGGAGCTCGACCACATTTGATAAGGCGCGAACTCTGATAAGCGACGGCGGGACCTCGCATCATTGATGTGTACTTGCCCTGCAGAGTTCGATGAGCTTAATGCAGTCCTTCCGCAGCGTTCGTTCCGAATAATTCGTGACGCCCAGCAGGAGGCCCCGTTGCACTGGTGTGTCGTGGTACCATGGTGATAGCGCGACCGGCGACATTCCATATGACAGGACCCGCTCAGCCGTTGCAACGTCGTCACAGTGAGGTGGGAGGTCGAGGCGTACCGTAAGCCCTCCAGTTCCGTCGACCGAATAGCCGGATGGAGCAACCTCGCGGATCGTGTCGGCCAGTTTTTGCTGACGGGTGGCGTAGAGGCGTTTCGTCCGCCTCAGATGGCGCAGGTAATGCCCCTCGCTGATAAAATCGGCAACGGCTTGCTGGATCGCCGCCGTCGGTGCTGGCGCAAGGCAGGCGGCTGTTTCGGCGAAGGCCTGTGCCAGATGAGGCGGGATGACTATAAAGCCGAGGCGCAGTGCCGGGGTAATCGTCTTGCTGAACGTACCGATATGCAGCACCCGGCCAGCGCGATCGATGGAGGCGAGTGCTGGCGCCGCCCGCCCGTGCAGTTGCAGTTCACCGAGATAGTCATCTTCAATGATATAGGCGTTCTGGCTCGTCGCCCACGCGAGCAGGTCCCGGCGCCGGTCGAGTGACATGGTCATTCCCAACGGCGCTTGTTGGCCTGGCGTCACAACGGCCAAAGCCGCGTGTGGTGCCTTTGATATTCCCTGACTGACCTGAAGGCCTTCTTCGTCGACAGGAACCGGTATGATGGTAATACCCGCGATCTGAAGCGCCCTGCGTGTCAACGGAAAGCCGGGATCCTCGAACCAGGCGCTGGATCCCTCAAGCTTCAGGCTCCGGACGGCAATTCCAAGCGCTCCGGCAAAGCCCGCGGTCACCAGCACCTGATCCGCCGTGCAGTTCAAGCCACGGGCGATGGCGAGATAGGATGCAATCTCCTGTCTGAGGGCGATGGTGCCCCGTGGATCCGGATAGCTGACCGGATGCATTGCTGCCATGCGGGCGCTCCGCAGCATCATGCGGGTCCATAGCTTGAACGGAAAGGTGTCTTGGGCGGGTACCCCCATCTGGAAGGCCGTCGGCCGGTTGCTGAAGTCCGGGAACAAGCTGGGAAAGGGATGGCTGCTGGACGGCTCCGGCGACGCGCGTGGAGCAATGGGTGTGTCAGCGACCCAGGTGCCGCTGGGACCGCGGGAAACGAGAAGCTGCTCATCGAGCAGCCGCTCATAAACCACGCGAACCGTGCCCCGGGACACCCCCAATTGAGCCGCCAGATCACGCCAGGATGGCAACCGCGCGCCATGAGCGAGCGTCCCTCCGTGGATTGCATCGCGAAGGCCCGTGTAGATTTGGGACGAGAGCGATGTTTTGGCTTCACGATCAATGTTGAAAGGCAAGGTATCCATGGGCCTCACTCTCCTGGCTCGGGAGGTTTACCGTGAAGCTGACGGTGCGAATTACCCCTGCGTCTGTGGCCTCAGTCGTCTTCCGGCCTGAACCATCAGGATATTGCCATAACCCCCGCCCAATGCACACCCAGGCTTGCCCATGCCGAGTGGGCCTTTCCGGCATTCAAGTCGCCGGGCAGGCTGATGCGCCAAGCCGCCGTTTGATTTAGGATGGGCTCCATGGTGCCTCCTCGTCAGACCATGGTTTCGGCTCCCTGGGCACGAAGAGCGGAAGGGATTTTAGCGTGGTTGATCGGACCGGCGCGCCTGTCCGGCGACGCCCTGACCGTGACCTCTGGGTTCGCAGAGCAGTTGATCGCAATGGGAGCCCCGTTGCACCGGCTGCGGATCGCCATGCAGGTCGATAACCCATTGCTGACCGCCTGGGGCATCACCTGGGTGCCGGAGAAGCCGGCCGAGATGTTCACTTTGGACCGTGCCCTCCTCGATACCCCCACCTATGTCGGCAGCCCAGCCCAGCATGTCATCGAGACCCGTACGTGTTTCCGGCGGCGGCTCGGCCAATTGAAGCCTGAGGATCACACGGTCCTCCATGAGTTGGCGAGCGCCGGCTTTACTGACTACGTCGCGGTCCCGGTGGTCTTCGGAAACGGAATCATTCAGCCGGCGATGTTCGCCACGCGGCACGACAGCGGCTTTGCCGAGAGCCACGTTGCCTTGATCCAGGACCTTTCCGTTCCCCTCTCGGCGGCCCTGGAAGCCATCGCCATGCGCCGCTCGACCGCAAGCCTGCTGGCCACTTTTCTGGGTGAGGGTCCGGCGGCGCGTGTGCTCGCCGGTGCCATTCGCCGCGGCGACATCGTCGAGACCGAAGCGGCCATCCTGCTCACGGACATGCGTGGATTTACGCCCCTCTCGCTCACGTCGTCGCCAGCTCGCCTCGTGGCGACCCTGGGGCGCTATTTCGAGGCGGTGGTCGATGCCGTGCAGGCGGAGGGCGGCGACGTTCTCAAATTTCTCGGGGACGGAGCCTTATCGATTTTCCGGGTTGGCGAGGGAGACCGCACAGCGGCCTGTCAGGCCGCTGTGCGTGCCGTATCGCAGGCGGTCGCAGCGGCCCGGGCCGAGGATCTGCCGCCCTTCATCGCCGCGGTTCACGTGGGTCCAGTGATGTATGGTAACATCGGCAGTCCCACCCGCTTGGACTTAACAGTGGTTGGGCCGGCGGTGAACATCGTCAGCCGTCTGGAGGGGATCGCCAAGGCGAGCGGCGAGACCGTGGTCTGCTCTGAAACCTTCGCCTCTGCCTTGCCGGCGACATTCACCCGACCTCTGGGCCGATTTGAGTTCAAGGGGCTGGACGGCGAGCACGAGGTTTTCGCCCTGGCTGTGGACCAAGGCAGCCGGGCCTGAACACCAAGGCCGTGACAGCGTCTAAAAACTTGGTGTGTTGGGCTTTGGGTCAGGCAACGTACCCCGCAACAGCTTCTGCGACCTCCCGAGTGCGGGGGCCGCAGAGGTGCAATCACGATCCTGGTGTCAAAGGCATCGCACTGCACCGATCGACCCGACTCAGCCAGCGCATCACCAGCAATCACTGCGTGGCCGAGACCGAGCCCACCTTGTAGCGGCTGGCGGGATTCGTCCGCGAGAGCTTGCCGGCCATCGCTCGCCGGGCCGCGTCGTAGGCATCCCACTCTGCCTTGTCCTCGAGCGAGGGGATAGTGACCGTCTCGCCCTGATCCAGACCGGCGAGCGCCGCGTCGACCAGATCGTGCGCCGACATGACGATCTCGTCAGGGAGATTGTTCACCGGCAACCCGGCAAGGTCCCAGAACTCCGTGGCGGTCGCGCCGGGCAGAACCGCCTGGACCCACACACCCTTCTCGGCCAGTTCGTGCTGGAGGGATTGGCTGAAGGCCAGGACGAAAGCCTTGGATCCGCCATAGACGCCGTTGAGGGTTTCCGGCGAGACGGCCACAATGGAGGCGATGTTGATGATCGTGCCGCCGCCGCGTTCCACAAAGGCCGGGGCGGCCGCGTAGGTCAGGCGGGTCAGCGCCAGAACGTTCAGCCGGATCATCCGATCCATCGCGTCGACATCGGAGGCCAGAAGCGGAGCCGCTCCGCCGATGCCGGCATTGTTCACGAGCATCGAGATCTTGCTGTTCGTCCGCAGGACCGTCTCAACCCGACGCAGATCACCGTCGTCGTTGAGATCAGCAGGCAGGATTTCGACCGAGCGGCCGGTCTCGTTCTGCAACCGGGCCGCCAGTCCCGCGAGGCGGGTCTGGTTCCGCGCCACGAGGATCAGATCGCGGCCGCGCCGGGCTAGGCGATCAGCGTAGATGGCACCGATGCCGGACGAGGCGCCGGTGATCAGGGCGGTGCCCTGGGACGTCGATGTATTCATCTGTGTCTCCTCATTCTCAAGGTTCTAACGACCGCGAATCCTCACGGCCGAGGTCGAACGTCAGGGGGAGCTCCTGACCCGGGACTGGCTCACGGATCGGTCTCACTCTACTGGGTCAAGCCGGCTTCAGTTCGGCGGCTCGGGTCGATGCCAAGCCATTCAAGCAGTCTGCGCTGTGACGTGGCGGATGGCATGGCATCAATGACCCGCGCTCTGACCGCCGTCGACGTGGAGGATTTCGCCGGTCACGAAGCCGGCGGTTTCAAGATAGAGGACGGCCTCCACAATGTCGGAGACCTCCCCCATGCGCCCAACAGGATGCAGAGGACCGAAGGCTGCGTGGGCCTCGACTGGATGCATGGACGACTTGATGATGCCCGGCGAGACGGCATTCACCCGAATGCCGCGCTTGGCGTATTCGATGGCAAGTGACTTGGTCGCTGCATTGAGGCCACCCTTCGTCAGCGACGCGAGCACGGACGGCACACCATCGATCGCGTGATCGACCAAGCTCGTCGTGATCTGCACGATATGGCCCTTGCCCTGCTTTTCCATCTCGGCGATCGCAAGCTGGGTGATGTGGAAGAAGCCGGCAACATTGACGTGGAGAACAGCGGCAAAGTCGGTTTGAGTATAGTCGGTGAAGGGCTTGGAAACAAAGATGCCGGCGTTGTTGACCAGCGTGTCAATGCGTCCGAAGCGGATCAAACCTTCGTCAATCACGCGCTCCGCCGTTGCCGGATCAGCAATATCACCGGGAATGACGAGAACGTTGGGGTTATCTGACGGCTTGATCGACCGTGCCGTCGCGATGACCCAATAATTGCGGTCAAGATATCCATTGACGAGAGCGGCACCGATGCCTTGCGACGCGCCGGTCACAATTACGACCCTTCTGTCGATTGCCATGAAACGTCCTTTGCAGATGGGCTGAGATCGCCCTTCCACTGGGAGGGCAAGCTCCAACTGAGGCTCTGGGTACCATCCGCATAAGCCTGCTGGACGTTCGTATCTCACATGTGTCCGAATATCTGGAAAAATGTATCTCAATGTAGAAGTAACGCCACTCGGCCCGAGTTCACCTTGCTAAGGCTGCCCAAAAGTTCATCGTCTCGGACGCCTCATCAACCTTGAGGACACCCTTGAAGCCAGCGCCGGGCCAGTGGTTGCCAGGTAGCCTTGGGCAGCAGCAAGGGCAAGTCGATCCGGTTGACGGGTTGGGCCGTTGGGAGCAGCATCAAGCTTTCCATGGGAGGCACCCATGTTTGACCAAGCCGTCCAATTCAGTGAGGCGTTTCGTCAAGGTGCAGGCCAGATGCAGGGATTGCTGATCCCGGCCTTGAAAGGTTGCCCGCACTGCCGCACGGTTCAGATGATCTCGGCACCGGCACTGGGCATGTGCGACGATTGCGGGGCCGAGTTGAAGCTACTGGAGCGCAAGGACGCCTGACCGTCCGCACAGCACGACGCCAGGGCGTGCATCCAATCGTACCTGCGGCCTTCGGCGCACGGGTAAGAACCCTGCCACGATCAATCCGGCTGCGCAGGCAGCGGGAAACGGCTCGTGTGAGGCGGTGTCTCCGCTCCTCGGCTCCATCGGACTTGTGACCTTCAGGCCGTGGGCTGGTCTTCGTTCATTTCAAGTCTTTGTACCAAATTGTCCCGTTCGGCGTGTCTTCCAGGACCACCCCCTTGGCCGTCAGAACGTCCCGGATGCGATCCGATTCAGCCCAGTTCCTCGCTTGGCGGGCCTCCGTACGCTGCACGATCAAGGGTCTGACCTCCTCATCCAGGTGACCGCGCAGAAACTCATCATTGTTGTCGAGATCGAATCCAAGAATACTGCCGGCCTCCCGCATGGCCGCTGCAATGGGGATCCGATCTTCCGGTCTCCCAGTCCTCAGATCGTGGGCGAGTCCGTGCATCTCCGCAATCGCCAAAGGCGTGTTCAGATCGCTCGCGAGGGCTTCCAGAACAGGCGCGTGATAATCTTTCGTTACTTCACTGGCGGCAATGCCGTCGAGAGCTCTATGCCAGCCTTGAAGTGTCGTGGCAGCCTCTCGAAGCAGTTGCTGGGTCCAGTCGAGCGGGGAGCGGTAATGCGCCATCAACAGCGCTAACCGGATCACAGCGCCAGAGACCCCTTGATCAAGCACATCCCGGACCGTGGTGAAGTTCCCGGCGCTCTTGGCCATCTTCTCCCCGTCTATGAGAAGCATGCCGTTGTGGATCCAGTAACGAGCCAGGGGAGCTCCGTCATGGGCGCACTGGCTCTGGCTGATCTCGCACTCATGGTGAGGAAAGCGCAGATCAGCTCCGCCGCCATGAATATCGATGGTGGTCCCCAGCACAGCCTCGATCATAGCCGAGCACTCGATGTGCCAGCCTGGACGTCCTCGGCCATAGGGACTGTCCCAGCCGGGCTGGTCCGCGGTGGAGGGCTTCCACATGATGAAGTCCGAGGGATGGCGTTTATAGGCGGCGGGATCGACACGCGCACCGGCCTCCAAATCCTCTTGGAGATGCCGGGAGAGCTGTCCGTGGGCTGGGTAGGACGGCACATGAAAGAGCACGTGCCCTTCGGCCTCATAGGCGTGCCCTTTGGCGATCAGGAGGCCAATGATGTGGAGCATCCGGTCAATGGCGCCGGTTGCGCGGGGCTCGTGGGTTGGACGCAAGACACCCAATGCGTCCGTGACCTCATGGTAATCTTGGATCGTGCGCTCCGTCAGGTCGCTGATGCGTTCTCCATCCGCTTCAGCCCGTTCCATGATCTTGTCATCGACATCAGTGAAGTTCCGGGCGTACACAACTTGCGGATAATAGTGTTGGAGCAGGCGGAAGAGCACGTCGAAGACCACTGCCGGCCGGGCATTGCCCAAATGCGGCGTGTCGTAGACCGTAGGACCACAAACGTACATGGTGACCCGGTGGGGATCCTGAGGCACAAAAGACTCTACCGTTCGCGTCATCGAATTGTGCAGACGAAGGTTCATGAAGTTGCCTCCTGTACAATTCGGGGCCGCCAACATTGCTCTCTTGCGGATGTAAGGAGAAGGAGCCGAATGACCTGGCTGTTGCGCCTAGACAGGCAGAGCTGGGCTTACGCAGCTGGACATTGGAGCGATGTGCTTGGGCCGGGCAAGACCTCTGCCCTCCTATTAAGAAGCTTGTCTCAAAGGCAGGAAGCCAATCGCTTGGCGCTGCGGTCCTTGCTGCTTCAGGGTGCCCACCATGTCTTCGTATTCGCGCTCCATTTCCGGCGTGACCGAGGGCCGTGCCTCCCGCAGGGCCTGCTCGAAATGGGCCATCGTGATGGTCTGCGCTTCAAGGGTTGCACGCAAGGCCAGTAGACCGGCTCGGCGTGTGAGATCCTCGAGATCGGCTCCGGTAAAGCGGCTGGTCCGTTCGGCAATTTCATCAAGATTTACGTCAGGGCCGAGCGGCATGGCCTTAGTGTGAATGCCGAGGATGTGCCGCCGGCCCGCGGCATCCGGCACCGGCACGTAGATCAGTTCATCGAAGCGGCCCGGGCGCAGCAGCGCGGAGTCGATCAGGTTCGGCCGGTTCGTCGCCGCCATGACGACGACGCCCTGCAACTCTTCGAGGCCGTCCATTTCTGCCAGGATCGTATTGACCACTCTCTCTGTGACCGCAGGTTCACCGAGCCCGCCGCGAAGGGGAGCAAGGGAGTCGATCTCGTCGATAAAGATCACGGTCGGGGCAACCTGTCGTGCCCGGGCGAAAAGCCGCGAGACCTGCTGCTCGGACTCGCCATACCATTTGGAGAGAAGGTCGGAGGATTTCGTCGCCACAAAGTTCGCCTGGGCTTCACGGGCGACAGCCTTCGCCAGTAGCGTCTTACCGGTACCGGGAGGGCCAAAGAGCAGGAAGCCCTTGGCGGGCCGAATGCCGAGGCGCTGGAACGACCCCGGGTTCTTGAGCGGGAGCTCCACGCCTTCGCGCAGGCGGGTCCTAGCCTCCTCCACACCGCCGATGTCGTCCCAGGTGATGTTGGGCACCTGGATCATGATCTCGCGCAGGGCCGAGGGCTGGACCCGCTTCATGGCGTTGAGGAAGTCCTGCCGTGTGACCTGCAGGCTCTCAAGCACGTTCGTCGGCATGCCGTCCCTGAGGTTGATGCCCGGCAGGATCCGCCGCAGGGAGTCCATGGCCGCCTCGCGGGAGAGAGCCGCGAGATCCGCACCGACAAAGCCATAGGATGTGCGAGCGACCTCGTCGAGGTTCACGTCCTCGGCCAAGGGCATGCCCCGCATGTGGATCGCTAGGATCTCGCGCCGACCGGGCTCATCCGGAACGCCGATCACGATCTCACGGTCGAAGCGGCCCGGACGGCGCAAAGCCTCGTCGATGGCTTCACGCCGGTTAGTGGCGCCGATCACCACGATGTTCTGGCGCGGCTCTAGCCCGTCCATGAGGGTGAGGAGCTGCGCCACGACGCGCCGCTCGACCTCGCCGGTCACCTCCTCGCGCTTGGGCGCGATGCTGTCGATCTCGTCGATGAAGATGATGGCGGGTGCGTTCTGCTGCGCCTCCTGGAACACCTGCCTCAGCCGCTGCTCGGACTCGCCATAGTGACGGCCCATGATCTCGGGGCCTGCGATGTGGTAGAATTGTGCTTCCGTCTCGTTGGCGACGGCCCGGGCCAAACGGGTCTTGCCGGTGCCCGGGGGGCCGTAGAGCAGGACGCCCTTCGGCGGGTCAATGCCGAGGCGCTGGAACAGTTCGGGGTGGCGCAGGGGCAGCTCCACCATCTCGCGGACCTGATCGACCGTGCTGCCAAGGCCGCCGATGTCGTCATAGGTGACGTCCGCCCGCCGCACCTCCTTCGGCTCCTCGAACTGCGGACGAAGATCGACTTCCGTCTTGGCCGTGACCTGAACGATGCCGCGGGGCTCGGTCGAGACGACCACGAGACGGATCTCCTGCAGGCCGAAGGCCGGAATGTTCAACATCCCGCTCAGCTCGTCGGGCAGGCGGGAGCCGGCGATGCTGGGGGTGCAGACGGAGGTGGAGATCACATCGCCTGCTGTGAGCGGACGCTGATGGAAGGTGCGCTTCAGGGCATCGCTGCAACCTTGCAGACGGAAACCCTTCTGGGCGGGAGCGAGCACGACCCGCGTTGCCGGGCGAACTTCGGCCCGTTTGACCTCGACATAATCGCCGCTGCCGACCCCGGCATTGACGCGCTGCAGACCGTCGAGGCGGAGGATGTCGAGCCCCTCGTCCTCAGGATAAGGGCCAACGACTAGAGCCGTCGTGTGGCGTTTGCCGATGATCTCGATAGCCTCTCCCTCCTGAAGAGCCATCGCTGTGAGTGCCTGATGGCTCATCCGAGCTAGGCCGCGTCCTGCATCGCCAAGGGGAGCATTCGCGACCTGGAGACGTACCGCCTGCCCAGTTTCTGCCATTGCTGCCGTCCCATCGGTGAGTTGAGCGGACATGCGGTGGCAAGCACCACGATGAGCGCCAAGTGCGGATTCTCTTGCGTGCTACAGGTCCGGAAGTCTGGGCTTGGCTTCGGCAAGGAATCTGCAGGTCAAACACCACACTCTTTGCTTACTGCTTGTTCTTTGCTGGGGATATGCTCTTGGCTCGAGGGTAGCCTCAATCGCAGTCTCCAGCCACAGGTGAAACAATATGGTCCTGTCTCATGGTGGCCTCGGTTGCTGCTGTTTGCCAGTCCCTCGCGCCTAGACAGCACGCCGAGCCGGTTCGATGACCAGCCTTTTTGCTCCAATTCCGCGGTTCTTGCTGTACGTGCCTGGAAAGCACTTACGCGTTATCATGAATTGAATACTCTTTGACGCCTAGTCAACGACTATTCCGATATTGCGGGAGCTTGTCGGAGTTTGCGGAAATTGTGAATGCGACTTGCATTTTGATAGTACCATTGCACCATCGGCCAGATAGACGCTTGCTGAGGCGTGCGGGTCACAGCCCTCCCCAACGCTGGCGCTGGGAAGGGCTCTCACGGCCAGGAGCAGCGTCAGGGGACGATCACGTAATCCGGGTTTGCGACAGCAAAGGCCGCCGTATCACCCATCACTCCCATCGGGATTTCCGAACAGATCGTAAAGTTCCCTGAGGCCTCGCGTGCCAAAGTCCCTGGGTGCCGCTTTCGAGGAGGCGGGATTCATGGTGGCTGGGCCTCGTTCCAATCAAACTGCGTAAAGCCGCAACCGCCCCAGTCCCGTCTGGCATGAAGGCGATGATGGTCACTGCACTGTCGAGCGTGCAACCCGGATCGCGAGGTAGATCGCGCAGCACATGCTGGCAAACGCGAGCCAGGCATAGGGCCAGAGCAGCGGCATGCCGACCAGGATCAGCGCGTCGTTGCCGCCCGGGACTAGGGCAACGACGGCCCCCATCAGCGTGCCACCCGCAAGGCGACGCCCGACGCTCGCTGCGTTCGGCGTGACGTGCCTGAACCGCCCTGCCGTCCAGCCGCCGAGCAGCGCCCCTGCCAGCAGCGCGGCAAACAGCAGCAGCCTGGGTGCCAGGTCGACTGTCGTGCCGTGTGCCATCCCGGCGAGCGTCTCGGTATAGGTCCAACTCCCCACTGTCAGGGACGCCGTGAGAAAGGTGATTCCGATGATCGTCGTCGCAACATGCGGTGACCAGATATGCGCGAGCGGCGTGATGCCCCTGCGCCGGATCGTCCGGCCATGGGTGAACAGCCGAGCTGCGATAAGCACAAGGCAGAGGATGGCGAGCCAGGCGGATGCCTCAAGCACGCTCGATGGTTCGGCCAATCGTGCAGGGGCAGGCAGGTGGATGACCGCCAAGCTACCGAGAAAGAAGCCGACCGGCGTGGCGAGATAGGCCCACTCGCCTGAACCGAGCCTTGCGATCGTGCCAATCGCGCAGGTGCGGTTGACGAAGGCACCGATGCCGAGCAGCATGCCGCCGGCGACGGTAGTGATGCCGGCTGCATAACCGACCGGCATCGCCGGGAGCAGGCTGGCCGCATTCAGCAGCACGAGGCCGCCGCCGACCCAGAGCGATGCCTCGACCAATGCGGCTAGTCGCCCGAACCGCCGCTCGGCGACAATCTCTTCTATCGCAGCGACGGTGCAGGTTCCGCCGCGCTGGATCGCGAATCCCATAAGGCCGATCGCAGCTACGGCAGCCAGGATGGGGAGGGTTGCCATCGGTCGACCGTCAGGCGGCATTCGCCGATGCGACCGGCATTGCGCCGGGTATTGCCACGCGGTCGAGCGAGTAACCGATCGCTTTAGGCTGGCTACTCATGCTGAGTGCCTTTCATTTAGAAGGGCCCGGGACACCCGCTATGGTCGACGATCTGTCATCGGAGTTCGACCGTAATCGCCGGCTCTCCAGACCAGCCATGAGCCGTGCCGGGCGGCAATCCCCCGAACTGCCGCGCCACCGCGTGTTCAATTCACTAGGCCGGAGTGGCTCATCGGAGCAAGTTCTTCCCCTGACGGATTCAGTCCCTGCGAGCGCATCACCCTCACGGTGACGAACCAGAGCACGACGCCGATGGCCAGCAGAATGCCGGCAATGGCGTATTGGACCGGGGCACGGCCGGTCCAGGGCCCGACGAGGAACGCACAGGAGACTGCGCCGAGAACCGGCAGGATCGTCGGGCTCCTGAAATGCTCGTGGTCGACCCTGTCCTTTCGCAGCACCAGTACCGCAACATTGACGATGGTGAAGACACCGAGAAGGAGGAGCGCAATCGTGCCGCCGAGCGCCGGCACCGCGCCGACGAAGGTCACAAGGCCAAAGGCCAGAAGCGATGTGAAGGCGATTGCAACGTACGGGGTGCGCCGGTCCCGATGCACCCGGCCGAGGATGGGCGGGAGCACGCCCTCGCGGCTCATGCCATAGACGAGACGGCTCGCCATCAGCATGTTGATCAGCGCCGAATTGGCAACCGCAAACATCGTGATGATGCCGAAGATGCCAAGCGGGAAACCCGGTGCGCCGGCTGAGACCACCTTGAGGAGCGGCGCCTCGCCCTCGCCGAGTTCGGCGGCCGGGACGAGAGTGATCGCCGAAATGGACACGAGAATGTAGATAAGGCCTGTAACGAGGAGACCGGTGAGGAGAACCTTCGGGAAGATCTTTGAGGGGTTCTTGCTCTCCTCGACCATGTTGACCGAATCCTCGAAGCCCACCATGGCGAAGAAAGCCAGCGTCGTTGCCGCAATCACGGACCAGAACACGCCGCGGTCGCCCGCCGGTTCGAAGGTAGCGACACGGGATACATCGCCCTGCCCTGTTCCGATGGCCCAGAAGCCAATGACGATGATGATGAGCAAGCCTGTGAGCTCGATGCAGGTGAGCACCACGTTGACCTTCAGGCTCTCGCCAACGCCGCGGAAATTGACGATCGCGACAAGCGCCATAAAAGCGAGACCAACGAGTGTGATGCCAAAGCTTTCAAGTCCGAGACCGAAACCGGACGAGAAGTTGGCCGCGAAAGCCCTTGAAGCGGTGGATGCGGAGGTGATGCCTGAGCACATCACGGCAAAGGCCACGAGGAAGGTAACGAAATGAATGCCGAAAGCCTTGTGGGTGTAGAGGGCGGCACCCGCGGCCCTGGGGTATTTGGTGACAAGTTCGAGATAGCTGAACGCGGTGATCAGCGCGACCACGAAGGCCACCAGGAAAGGCAGCCAGACGACGCCGCCAACCTGTTTTGCCACCTGTCCGGTCAATGCGTAGATGCCGGTGCCGAGAATGTCGCCAACGATGAAGAGCAGCAGCAGACCCGGTCCCATCACCCGGTGAAGACTGGGTTCGAGTGCCGCCTTGCTGGATGCGCCGCTGCCCCTTGCCACATCACTCATCCGAATAGTCCTTCCTGCAGTGGATCAATCGGTAAGACTGCTGAACCGTTCCAGCAACGCTGGTGGTTCGATGACGCCGTCATCTCCACTGAGCGGCGACGTCATTGTTTGTTGTTACGGGCGAGCATGCCCTCGAGGTCGATGTAATGTCCGGCGCGGTCGCGCTTGGCGGCCAGATAGCTGACGTTTTCCGCCGTGGGCCGGCCCAGCACCCGGTGATCGGAAATCACCTCGAGCCCAGCCTTAGTGAGGGCTGCGATCTTCTCGGGGTTGTTGGTCATCAGGCGGACCTTGCCGACGCCGAGTTCTTGCAGCATGACGGCCGCGAAATCGAAGCGGCGCTGATCCGCCTCGAAGCCCAGAACCTCGTCGGCGTCATAGGTGTCGTAGCCCTGGGATTGGAGCTTGTAGGCGCGGATCTTGTTGGCGATGCCGTTCCCGCGCCCCTCCTGGTCGAGATAGAGCAGAATGCCGCCTTCGCTCTGCGCCATGAAGCGCACGGTCTCACGCAGCTGGTCGCCGCAATCGCATTTCAGGCTGCCGAATAGATCGCCCGTGAGGCAGGCGGAATGCAGCCGCACGGTGACGGGCTTGGAGAGGTCGGGCTTGCCGACGACGATCGCCACCTGATTGCGCAGGCCCTCGCCGCCGCGAAACACCACAAACTCGCTGGTGGGCGCGCCCTCCAGGGGCACCGGTGCCCGGCTGACGATCTTCAGGCCCTGTGCCTGGGCACTCCGGTAACCCCGGACGGCCTCGCCGGAGACACGCACGAGGGACGGGTCGATTTCGATGCCCGCTGCCAGCGGAACCACGATCACGGCCGGCAGGACCAGCGACAGGCGGGCGAGTTCCAGCGCCTCCCCGTCAATGGCATCGGCTGGACGGACCGGCGCGTCGATGCGGCCGTCGACCTTGAGGGCGAGCGCCTCCACGCGACCCCTGTGCACCACAGGCAGAGCCACCCGGCCGGGCACCTCGCGCTCAAGACCCAGGCGGCGCAGCCGTGCCGCCGGCAGGACGAGATGGGCACGCCCTCCCGCAACGGCCTCGATCTGTGCGCTCATGGCCTCGTCGAGATCCTCGACGCCGACCACGAGCGCGTTGCCCTCAGCTCCGTCGATCACGACGGGACGGGCGCTGCGGAACTCCATGATCGCCCGCTCCACCAAGGTGGTGGCGGGCTTGTCGGACAGGCTCAAGGTCAGGCGCATCATTGATCTAACCTATCGAATGTAGCTTTGCAGATCGCGAGACTGACATAAAGCACGCCCACCTGCGGCGCCCCTCATGCTCGGCACTCGATGGATTCGTCGCTCAGGAGCTTGATGCCAAAGCCGCTCAGGCCCACGCGCCGGCCATCTGCTCTTCACGCTTCTCGATCGAACGAGTGATTGGGTCAGGAGAATGCTCGGCCAGGAATTTATCAGCTTCCAGGGCCGCCATGCTCCCCATTCCGGCGGAGCTGATGGCCTGCCTGAACACCGGGTCGATCACATCGCCGGCGGCCATGCACCCGGGAACCGAGGTTTTCGTCGACCAGGAGCCGACTTTGATGTAGCCGGCCTCGTCCATTTCAAGCTGACCGCGAAACAGCTTGGTTGCGGGATCATGACCGATGGCAACGAAAAGCCCGTCCGTGGAGAGCTCCTTGGTCACGCCCGTGTTCACGTCACGGATCCGAACGCCAGTCACCGCCTTCACCGGCTCATGCTTGCCGATCACCTCGTCGATGACGTGGTTCCAGATCACCTCGACATTCGGCTTGCCCAGGAGACGGTCCTGCAGGATGGGCTCTGCCCGGAGGCGATCACGGCGATGGATGATCGTAACTTTGGAGGCCATGTTTGATAGAAAGAGGGCTTCCTCCGCGGCTGTGTTCCCGCCACCGACCACCACAACTTCTTTATTGCGATAGAAGAAGCCGTCACAGGTTGCACAGGCCGAGACTCCGTACCCATTGAAGATCTGTTCTGAGGGCAATCTAAGCCAGCGGGCTTGAGCGCCCGTTGCAATGATGAGGGCGTCAGCGATGTACGTATTGCCGGAGTCACCCTCAGCCCGGAACGGGCGTCTGGAGAGATCAACGGAGGTGATGGTGTCGTACACCAGATTGGTGCCGACATTCTCCGCCTGCTGCCGCATCTGCTCCATCAGCCATGGCCCTTGAACGGGCTCCGCAAATCCAGGGTAGTTCTCGACATCCGTCGTGATGGTGAGCTGTCCGCCCGGCTGAATGCCGGTCACAAGAAGCGGCTTGCGGTTGGCACGGGCAGCATAGATGGCGGCGGTGTAGCCGGCCGGTCCGGCCCCGATGATCAGGACCTCGGTGCGATGTGTGGTCATAGAGTGATCTCAACAATAAAAAGGGGTCAGATGAATGCACCCGTCGGAAGGCACGGGAGCCGCGGCTGCTGCATGCGAGGCTCTACGCGGCGGTATCGATCTCGTTGCGGGAGATACCGAGGTCATCGAGCTCGCGGTCAGTGAAATGGGACAGCTCACGGATGGACGCACGGTACCGCTGGAAGGCATGGATCCTGGAAAGAACAAAAGCGACGAACATGTAAATTCTCCATTTGAAGCTGAAGCAATGGCTTCGTTCGATGGTGGCAATCTTGCCAGCGGGCTGGGCTACAAAACAGGCCCAAGACTCAGTGAAAGAGCTGCACCATCGCCCGCTTGATGGCAGTAAGCGTGGCCACCTCGCGCTGGACCAGGGTACCCTTGCGCCAAGCATCAGGAATTCGAAGTGTCGGCCTTCGTCACGATACCCGAGGACAGCAGAAAGCAATGTGGGACAACAAGGCTACCGGTCGGCTGAGCTCACATTGCACAGCGGCTGATGGGGTTCGATCGTCCGCTCCTGGAAGACTTGCTCCGCATCGGGCAACTGTACTGGGGTGCTGACCCTTGAGTGTCTTCCAGATCGGCGTGCATCGGCAAACGGGACGTCATGCCTTGCTGATTAGGCGCCGGACTGCGATGCGTCTCGTGTAGGAGCCGGGCCTGCCGACGAGGCGGGCCCGGCCGATCCGGTTCAGAGCAGATTGGTCTCAACGTTGATGTTGCCGTGCGTTGCCTTGGAGTACGGGCAGATCCCGTGCGCCGCATCGACCAACGTCTGTGCGACCTCGCGGTCGAGCCCGGGCAGGCTGACGTCGAGGCGCGCCTGGAGGAAATAGGAGCCGCTGTCGAGGACCAGATCGATCTCGGTATCAACCGTGGGCAAGGTCGGGAGAGTGACCTTCCGTTGGGCGGCGGCGAGTTCAAGCGCACCGATGTAGCAGGCTGACCAGGCAGCGCCGAACAGGTTTTCGGCGGCTGGGTGCGGCTGCGACAGCTTAAGGTCAAGAAAGCCGTCGCTGCTGCGGCTGCCGCCGTCGCGGCCGCCGGTGTTGCGGGTCTTTCCGGTGAAGAGAACCTTGGCAGGCATGGCACTATCCTTTCTGGACAAGTTGAATCGCATCCGATCAATTCGGATGCGAGGCAAATACGCTTCTGAAAGATCGATGTCAAGCACTTCCGATTTAATCGTATGCGATTTATATATGGCCCGAACAGCAAAGCCCACGGAGACGCCCATGCCCACCCAAGGCCCAGATCAGACCCCGTCCCTGCCGGGGCCCAATTCCCAGCCGGCCACCAGTGAAGGCAAGAAGCTTGCGAACTATCTGTGCTTTGCGATCTACTCGGCGAACCTCGCCTTCGGTCGCGCCTACAAGCCACTCCTGGACAAGCTTGGCCTGACCTACACCCAGTACATTGCCCTGGTGGCCCTTTCCGAGGAAGACGGCCAGACGGTCCGGGCGCTCGGCGAAAAGCTGTTCCTGGAATCCAACACGCTGACTCCGATCCTCAAGAAGCTCGAATTGATCGGCTACCTTAAACGTCAACGTGACACCGCCGACGAACGGCAGGTGCGGGTGAGCCTGACGCCCGCCGGGCGCAAACTGGTTGAAATGGATCCCGGAGCGGCGCTGGTTGAAGCTACTGGGCTCGGAGAGGACTTTCCCGCAGCGCAGAAAACCGTGGTGAGTATCCGCGACAACCTCCTACGTGCCACGCAAGCTGAACCAGGTGCACGCGAATAAGCAATCAGCCGGCTTCGCTCTGCGGTGCTTCAGACGGATCGCGCGGTCTCGATGCCGGTGCCGCGACCATGAAGGCGTCTAACGCTCCCATGGCCGCGCCGAAGTCTTCAGAGCGATTGGCGGAGTGGCCTGAGCCCCGTGCGGATCTCGGAGATCATGAACTCCGGCTGCTCCCAGGCTGCGAAGTGTCCGCCCTTTGGAAGCTTATTGAAATGGATGAGATTGGGATACGCTTTCTCTGTCCAGCTCCTCGGTGCTACATACATTTCGTCAGGGAACACACTGCAGGCGACGGGGAGCTTGACCCCTTTGGTTGCGAAGAAGGAATTTCCGGCTACCGTTTGCTCCCAATAAAGGCGGGCCGCCGAAATCGCGGTGCGCGTGAACCAGAAGAGCGTGACGTTATCGAGGACATCGTCGGGTGAGAGGCCTTCTTTGACCCCGGCAAACGACCTCGCTATCATGGCATGGCTCTTCCAGTCGTGGTCGATCATGAAGGCCGCCAGGCCGACGGGTGAATCCACCAGCCCGGTTAGCGTTTGCGGACGCGTGCCCATGACGATCGCGTAACCAAACTTATTCTCACGAACCTGCTCGCAGGCCTTCCTCTCTTCGGCCGACAGATTATCGGGCAGAGGGGCGCCGGACCAGATGAGCGCATCGATCTCGGGCGGTATCACCTCAGGCATGTTGGTGTGGATGCCGAGCAGTCCCTTGGGTTCCTGAGTTCCCATGTAGTTGACGACGATCGACCCCCAATCACCGCCCTGCGCCACATACTTTTCATAACCAAGGCGGGACATCAGCTCAGCATAGGCGCGTGCGATGCGCTGGGCGTTCCAACCGGTCGTGCGTGGCTTACCCGAGAAGCCGTAGCCCGGCATCGATGGAATGACGACGTGGAACGCATCCGCTACGCTTCCACCGTGCGCGGTCGGATCAGTCAGGGGCTAGATCAGCTTCACTTGCTCAACGATCGAGCCCGGCCAGCCGTGTGCGATCAGCAGCGGCATGGCATTGTCATGTTTGGAGCGGACGTGAATAAAGTGAAAATCCAAGCCATCGATCTCAGTGATAAAATTGGGATACGAGTTCAACCTGGACTCGATTTTGCGCCAGTCGTACTCGTCCGCCCAATACCGTGCGAGCTCCTGGATTGTTTTCAGTTGGACTCCTTGCGATTCGTCCGCGACCGTCTCTTGTTCTGGCCATCTGGTTGCCTTGATGCGGCGCTTCAGCTCGGTAACTTCACTTTCCGGAATGTCGACACGGAAGGGACGGATCGCATCGTGTCCGACGGATTGAGCTAGGCCCGCAGGAGGCACATTCAACGCGGTTGCGGCCGCTGAGGCTGCTGCGGGGTTAGGCTGGTTCGGGAGTGATGTTTGTTGCGACATTGATATTCTCCATTCATTCGGATCGCCACAGGTGCCGATTAGTGAGGTTGGTGAGCGGACGGCCGCAAAACTTCTGACCTTGTGTGCACAAGCCACGGCAACGCAATTGCCCTAGATCTCTTGCATACTTCCAGGGAGGCCTCAGTTTTGCGATCAGGTCCGCGCACTAATGGAAGCTGCGGCTCTTGCGAGCAGCTCCTCGTCCTTCGGGTTCACGCAACCACGCGGTTCAGGAGCGACGTCGGCAAAGCTGTCGATAAAAAGTGGCTCGTCGGGGGAGCCCAAGTCCAACGCAGGGACGTTAATTAAGCACAAATTATACGCCTCGGTGGCCGACCCAGCAAGCGGCGCCAGTTGGGACCTAGCTCCATGGTCGTCAATCGATTGCAGCATTCCATTCTCCATTAGCACGAGAACCTCCAGCGGCGCACGCAGCCTTGGCTTCTCGCGGGAGGAAAGAGGCTCCTGCCGCCTGCCAATCACGTCATGCTGGGAGGGGCTGCTCATACCGGAGACGGTCCAGACCGATCTTGCTATCTTCCGCCAGAGCCTTGCCCGCTCCAGCCTCCAGCCTGGAATGCGGGACCTGTCGCAGCGAGGAGCGTGCCCGATGCGAAACTTTTCCTCGACACCTCTACTGATGCATCCCACCTCAATCGGCATTGTCGCCCGCCTGGCTCTTGCGAGAGCCACTGCGGCAGGCCTCGATCCTCGACCGATTCTGCGCAAGGCCGGTCTGACTGCGTCCCAGATCCAGGACCGGCAGGCCCGCGTGAATGCGGCGAGCGAGATCTCTTTCCTGAATTTGATGGCGGACGCCCTTCCCGATGAGTTGCTGGGATTCCATCTCGCCGAGGCATTCGATCTGCGGGAGAGCGGCCTGCTCTACTTCGTGCTGGCCTCCTCGGCGACACTCGGCGAGGCGTTGGCCCGCGCCGATCGGTACAGCACCATCACCAATGAGGGCGTAAGGCTGCGATGTCAGGCGGGAAGCGATCTGAGCCTCCGCTACAGCTATGTCGGGGTGCCGCGGCACACGGATCGCCACCAGGTCGAGTTCTGGACCCGGACGCTCGTCCGGATCTGTCAAACCCTAACCGGCACCGAGCTCAGGCCCATCCGGGTCAGCTTCGCTCATCCGCGCTGGAGCGCTTCGGGTCAGCTTGATGCATTTTTCGGTTGTGAGGTCGCCTTTGCGTCGAACGCTGACGACGTCGCCTTCGCCCGCGGGGCATCGCAGCTTCGGCTGGTCAAGGCGGATCCGTATCTGAATGAACTCCTGGTCCGCTACGGCGAGGAGGCTCTTGCCCAGCGGGCCAATCCGGCCAGCCCGATCCGCGCGAGCGTGGAGAACGCTCTCGCTCCGCTCCTGCCTCATGGCAAGGGCCGTGCAGGCGAAGTGGCACGAACGCTGGGCGTGAGCGAACGGACCCTGGCGCGCCGGCTGGCGGCAGAGAACCTGACCTTCCTCGGAATCCGCGAGGAGATGCGCAAGGATCTGGCCCTTTGCTATCTTAAGGATACAAGTATTTCAATTTCGCGCATTGCCTGGATGCTCGGCTTTCAGGAGGTCAGCGCCTTCACCCACGCCTTCCGGCGTTGGACGGGGATAACACCGACGCAGATGCGGGCCAAAGCCCGCTCTTGCTGAAATCCGCCTCCTTGGGAGAGGCTTAGGGCCATCAAAGCAGATGAGAATGTCGGCATGGGTCACGAACTACCCTTCAGCTTGGCCGTGTGAAGGTCCGCTTTTCGCTCCTGACGTGCCCTACCCTCTCCAGCTGAGCAATGCTCGTCCGGCAGCCAACAGTCTTTTGCCCCTATTGCCTCAAAGGCAAAAAAGCTAAGCTTTTCCTTAACTGCTAAGTTATTGAGATAAAACGAAAGCACGGGGGCAGTGGAAGCTAAGCTGAAGCTGACTATGGTCTGATAGACGGTTTCGAGCTGTTCTGCTCGGCTGCACCGCTAGTCACTTAATTTGAGGTCTCATCACCGGCGCTCAGGGAAGCGCCTGACCGGCCAAGGGGGCTTAGAGGTCCTTGTTTTAAGCCATTTTAGCAGGGCTGAGGGAAGCCCTCCCCTCTCCGGGTGGTAAACGAAATCGCTCACCGATCGTCTTCAAACGATCATTTTCACCCGACTTCTTACTTTGTACAAAAGCCCATTTGTTGATAGCAAGCCCTCCAAGTTCGGCACCCTCCCCTGCTGCCGTCTTGGTCGGTATACCACGAGCCCACTTTCTGATTGCTCCAATCTGTCTAGGAGTGCGGTCGATAATTGCCGGTTCATGAGTGAGGGCAGTCAAACGCAACTGCCCTCCAGAACGCACGGATCAAGCTTGCTTGGCGCCTTGGAACTCGTTGTACAGATCTTCAAGTCGCGATTTGAGAAAGTCCCCAAATTCTGGTGATACCTTCCGATCAATGACGAGAGAGAACCTGTCTTCCGTAACTGAAATCTTCGCGAGACGGGCGCCGTCGGGCGCAGTCCATGTTTCAGGCTTTGAGCCAGGTTCCTTTGTGATGAGTGCCCTATACGCAGCTTCGAAAATGGCATCGCTGTCCCGGCCCGCCTTCTCGGCACGCTCAATTGCACTGCGAACCTTGTCAATGGTGCGTGGCTTGATCAATCCGGAAAGGTCTTCCCATTTCCTTCTGCCGATCTTCGGTGCAGGGCCGATTGCATCGATGATGTGACCGGGAACTGCGTTTGCGACTGAGAGCATCTTTGAAAGCATAGATTTGTCGACGCAGAGTGCCTGCATTATTACTTCCCGCCGGAAGCCGCGCTCTTCCAGGCGTGATGCAAAACGGGCCTTCTCAATGAAGCTCAGGTTTGTGCGGGCATTGTTCTCCTGGCCTTGAGCAACAACGAGTTGCTCATCGGTGAGTTCGCGAACGACGGCTCTGATCTTTATGCCGAGTTCCTTGATCGCTCGAAGTCGGCGGTGGCCGTAGGCTACCTGGTACCGTCCAGAGTGCTCAGGGTGTGGCCGCACCAGGATCGGAACTTGCTGCCCTTCAGACTTGATGGCTGCAACGAGCTCTTTGTGGGCTTCGTCTGAGTAGGCCATTCGATCAGGAACAAACGACGCATCAATCTCGGAAGGATCGAGATCGACAATCGTGTGACCAGCTCGAAGCTGTTCCTCGAGTTGCTCAACGCGACCAACAGAGTCGACAGCTTCCTTCATTGCTCGAAGAGGCGAGGTCTTGAGAGATGGAAGCTTGGTTGGGAGCACGGCGATCTGCTCGCTAGCAACGTTGCTTGCAAGAGAACGGTCTGCGAGAGGACGAGAGGCTAGTGGCCGATCAGCAAGTGGCCGGTCGGCGAGAGGACGATCACCGGTAATTGCAGCAGCGGCCTCGGCCTGAAGTTCCCCTACAGGGTTGGGAGCGGGTGCTCCGGCAGTCCCAAGGTTCGCGCTTGTGGAGCCATCAGCATCATCGTTCCCAAAGGAAATAAGATTCTTGCGCGCCATTACTGCCTCCCCCACGCCTTACGGATTTGATCTTCGATTTCGCCATTAACGAGGTCCAAGGCCTCCAAAGCTCTGTCGTAAGTACCCTTGTTGAATTTGGTCCGATCGACTTCGTACAAGGTTTGCTTTGTGATCCCGGAATCCGCGACCGCGGTGCTCTTCAGCATGCTGTTCTGCAGCACGCGATGTCCGAACAGAGACCGCATGAACCCAACCATCTGGTTCTGAGGTCCATCGCTTGGCTCGTATCTAGTAACAAGGTAGCGCAGCCAGTCATAGTCGTTGCGGTGCCTTCCAAGAGTGGTCGTGACTTCGCCAACCATCCTGAGGAATTGAGCCATTGACAGCACATCAAGCATTTGCGGATGAACTGTCACAAGAAGCGATGTTGCAGCACATAGAGCCGCCATGGTCAGGTAACCGAGATTCGGTGGGCAATCCATGACGACAACGTCATAGTGCTGGTCCACAGACTCTAGGGCTTCCAAGATCTGCATAAAGAAGATCTTGGAGTTCCTTCCAGCAGGCGCGGTTGTCTCAAATTCCATGAGTTCGAGATTACCGGGGATGAAATGGAGGCCAGGGAGATAGGTCGACCGAATGATGTTCTCAATCCGGGTGCGATGCTCGTCGAACCGGATTGCCCCGTACAGCGTTTCGTTGTCTCGCACGTCGAGTTCCGGCTGGTTCCCGAAGAGTGTCGAAAGGCTGGCTTGCGGGTCCAGGTCGATAGCGAGCACGCGATAACCGCGAAGAGCAAGATACTGGGCTAAGTGGGCCGTCGTTGTCGTCTTCGCACTGCCGCCCTTGAAATTGATGACCGAAATGACTTGGAGCTTCTCGCCCTCAACTCGATGAGGGATATAACGGCGGTTGGACTTTGTCCCTTCGAGGAACTCTCGGACTGCGTTCACTTCCTCAATCGAGAAAGTCCGCCGGCCATTTGGCTGCATCTCTGGGAGGGGGGCTTTGCCCTCAGCCGCAAGTTGCCGGAGATAGCCCTCATGAATGCCTAAGAATTTCGAGGCTTCGCTTGAGGTAAAGCGGCGGATGGCCTTCTTCGCAACCGGAGGAAAGATCCTCTGGGTGTGTTCCTGTAGCTTTTTTGCGAGGATGTCGGCGTCAAGGACGATCTGCTGCTTATTGGAAGCGGTGTCGAGAGCCGGTGGGATTACAGGAATGGATGAAGGCTGCTGAACTGCTGTCATGTACGGTTCCTTGCGTTTCCGCGCGGAATTGGCCCTAGATCGGTAAATCTGCGCTGACCTCAGTACGCCCTTGGGATGTTAAGAACCGGTTAATTGCACGCTCGAATTTTGCTCAAGAGAGCTGAATAGGTCGAAAGATCCTCGACGGAAGCGAAGAATTGGAGGCAGCGGTGACCGCCCCTCCCCTCTTTGACGGACATGGCCCCTCTCAGAAGGGCGCCGGCCAGGTCTTCTGGAGGCATTCGCATCGAACGCGCCGGTTGAACATCAGCCGCCGGTTGTCCGCGGACAACCCATCTTGGGCTGTCAAGTGCAGTTCTACTCTCGGTGCGAGCAACTGTGTGGTTGCGCCATAGCGGCGTGGCTCAGTGAGAGTGCAGATATATGGTTAATGAGCCGTTTCCTTCAGGTGGCATAGCATGGAGGCTGTCCGCGCTAGCTCACGCCACGGCGCAATCTGCCGGTAACTGGATGCCAGCCCTGACGCTGATGGAACGACGTAGATCTGCGATTTTCCAACCTGTTCGATCTGAAATCCAATAGGTTTCTTCCCCGTTCGGCGCTCGAGGAACCTGGCTCCGACCTCCTCCCCGTTGAAGGCATTGATCTTGGATCCGGACTGGACCTCCGTCCTGCGAAAGACCTAATGTGGTAGTCGCTATCCGCGAGACCGGTGGCGGTTTCGGACGCCTTCTCTGCGAGATCGGTGCAGCCAATGCCGAACTTGGGCAATTCTAAAATCAGGGGGCTGGAGCTGCCTAGATGTCAGCCCTACCTGAGAGAGGGCCGCCCAAAAGCGATTGCCGGGTTGCGCGTAGTAGGCACCGGACACGGCAGAGTGGTTACCGGCAGCGAGTCCGCAGAATACGATCTTGAGGCTCTGAAGGAGAACGTCTGGGAGCCTTTTCGGTCGTAGGCGCGATCTGGAGTCAGATCGGCGGGACAGTGTAGTTGTCCGCGGACAACCCATCAATCAAGGCGCCGGCGGACACTCCCTACCCTATTCCATCGCCGTCCCAAAACGAGAGTTAAGCTAACGGAATGGTCTTGTCCTGTGTAGGATCCGTCGTGCTGTAACTTTGCCAACTTTCGACCGGGAGATCGGTTGTCCGCGGACAACCGACTGAAAGGAGCCATGTGGAGGCCGCCATTTCTTAAAGGGCGGACCGAGTGTGAAACGGGTCGGAGCCATGGGTTGTCCGCGGACAACTCTCAAAATAAAAATCTCGGGCGCGCTTGCTGCAGCGGGACGAACCTGATGTCCGGCGCCTAGTTGTCCGCGAACAACCGATCAAGTTCTCACCTGCACTCTTCGCGGATAAAATCTGGCGCTTTGCACCCACCATCCGTAGCGACCCGCGTCTCCTAAGCGGCCATACGCTGTGATATGTCTGATCGATGCTTGAGACCTACCTCACTCTTTGGAACCTGGTTCCCGACGGCGATCCTATCACCACCCCAGCCGCTCGGTTGTTGCCGGTAACACAGGATGGCGAGCCCGCCATGCTCAAGATATCTCGTGAGGAGAACGAGTGCTCCGGCGGCGTGCTGATGGAATGGTGGGACGGAGAAGGCGCAGCGCGGGTACTGGCTCGGGATCATGAAGCCCTATTGTTGGAGCGTGCTACCGGCTCTGACTCTCTCGCTGAAATGGCCCGGTCCGGCCACGATGACGAAGCTTGCCGCATTCTGTGTACTACCGCTGCCCGGCTCCACGCCCCCAGGCCGAAGCCGCACCCTGACCTGATCCCACTGATGGTTTGGTTTCGCGACCTGGAGCCGGCAGCCGCCACGCATGGTGGCATTCTGGTCCATTGCGCTGAGGCGGCCCGTATGCTGCTGGCAGAACCCCGTGAGGTAGGGGTTCTGCATGGTGACTTGCACCATGATAACGTGCTCGACTTCGGAGCACGCGGCTGGCTCGCCATTGATCCGAAGCGTTTGGTCGGGGAGCGCGGCTTCGACTTCGCCAATATCTTTACGAACCCCGATCTGGCGGATCCTACACACCCGGTCGCAACTATGCCCGGCCGCTTCGCGCGCCGTCTGGAGCTCGTCACCTCTGCCGCGGGGCTGGAGCGGCGACGGCTACTACGCTGGATCCTAGCCTGGACTGGGCTATCGGCTGTGTGGTTCTTGGGCGACGGTGATCCGTTGGCAGCTATTGATCTAGAGGTCGCGTCGTTGGCCGCTGCGGAGCTGGATCGATGATCTGCCCCGTGAGGTTATAGTAAAGACCAAGAGGGCGGGGTGGATCGTGGATCCAGGAGCGGGTTAACCGCCTTACCATCCTGCAGGGCAGGGGAGGCCAACCTTTGGGACAGGGCCCGACGCGGCGGCGACATTCCTGGGATGAGAGGCAGGGGGACCTATTCGGAGCCTCACCACCCAAGCCTGCTGCCGCCAAGCGTCCAGCCCCTCCTATTCCGAGGAACACTCTCGAAGAGGAGCCTGTAGAGGCCGTTTCGCTTACGTCTTTGGCAAAGCGGGCAAGCCGCCACGAGATCGAAGACATGGTTAACGAGCTGGACGACGATGAGCTTGCCCACCTGATTGTGAGAGGGGTTAGGACCGTCAAGCGACGAATGGCACGGGGAGGGCAGGGGGATGGTCGCTCCACTCGAAGCGGCGGGCGGCGGAGCGCACTGGATCGGGCGCTGCAGGAGATCGCGACCGAGCTTACAGGTTTCGACGAGCCAGAAGCAGATTGGTGAGGGCCTGAATATAAGCCTAGCTCGAGACCTCGCCATTGGCGGTTAGCCCGAGCTTGTTGGCCCGGTCGATGAGCGATTTCACAGATGAAGCGGACCATCTGCTGCCTCCACGAGGAGCCCGCTCTCGCATCCTTTCCAACTGGGCTGCGATGTCACGTAGCGTGAGCTCAGGCGCTGCTATGGCAATGCCAGCAACGAGGGTGAGAAGGCGTTCGCTCGGGAGTCGGGGAGGGGACTTCGATAAGAGCGCCTTTTCAGCCAGGCCTTCCTTCACTAGACGTTTGGTGGTCCGGCGGAGTCGCTCCGCTGTCCATGATTGGCCTGAGGCATTGAGGATACGTGCTACGTCATCCCAGGTGTGTTGAGGGCGAAGGCGACGTACGGCTGGAAGCCAGGTGTCGACCGTCTCAAGAACCTCTTCGAGATGAGCGTGAGACCAGCCGGCTGCTGCCTTGCGAATTGCAATCGGATCGCGGGCTCTTAAGCCGGGATTGCCCGGCAGCTTGCCGCGCCGGGCCGCAGCCTTGATACCTGCCTTGGTGCGCTCGGCGATTAGGGACCGCTCCAATTGGGCGACGGCTCCCAGAACCTGCAGGGAGAACATGCCCTGTGGGGTTGTGGTGTCGATCGGATCGCGCAGGGACCGGAAATGCGCGCCGCGGGCCTCCAGCTGCTCGATAACCTCGAGGAGGTGCTTCACCGAGCGCGCTAGTCGATCAAGACGCACTACGACCAGTGTCTCTCCGGGCTGAATGTTGCGGAGAAGGCTTGCCAGGACCGGGCGGCTCCGCGAGGCGCCGGAGGCGAACTCCTGATGGATTACAAGACAGCCGGCAGCGCGGAGCTCGTCAGTCTGAGGATCGGTGGCTTGGTCCTCCGTCGAGACACGTGCATATCCGACCAGGTTCGCTTTGAGAGGGAAGGGGGGCACGGCTGCAGGTGGCCTTTATAAGGTGATGGAATATTCGGGAATGCTAGGCCATAGCGCAGAATTGAGCCGCACCCGGAGGCATGGGCCTCAGAGATCGTCTAGAGCCGTCTCATCAACGTAGCGCCGTAGGCATCTTGCAGGAAGGCTTCGAAGTCCTCTGACGCATGCTGGTACTCCATTAGTATCGCATAGCCGTTTTGCCCCAAATCTGGCCCTTTGTACAATGTCTGCGGATAGGCGCAACTGGCCGTTTGGGATCGTTGCTGCGGCTATTGTGTCGGCACAACGAGGAGGGGAGGGAGTTTGCTAAGGCGGGAGGAAGTGCCTTGAAAATTTAGGCTTTGGCAGTTTGCTCAGGGAGCGCGAGGCTTTCGATGCCCTTCTTGATCAAGATGCTGATAAGCGGTGATTATCGATACCAAAATCTTAGGAAGCCTTGGTTACCCACAGGCCGTAATTATCTCATGATTTGCTTCTCTATCGCCCAAACTAATTAAATCTATCAATGGTTTATGCTACTAACCGGACTGGTAGATGAGGGTAAGCGGGGCAGATTAGGGGGCGGCGCACCTTAGGCTGACCCGATAACAGATGAGGGGCAGCGGGGCAGTCTCGGACCCAACAAAATCTGGCCCAACAATACTCTACGGCAGGACGGATCGGGAATGTCTGCCGCGGAAGTTTGAGAACTGACCTTATCCTTTTTCTCACTCCCCGCTGCACGGCCATTGCAGTCATGCTGGATTGCTGGATTTGCCACGCCCGATCCTGGGAGGGACTGTTGATCAAACGCGGTTTATCAATCCCTGCTGTTGCTCTCATTTACACCTTCATAGCTTCGGACCCTGCTTTGGCGTTCGAATTCAAGACGGGATTAGAGCCTCTTGATGACTTCGTCGATCAGCGAGGAAAGGATATTGAGAACACTGGGAACGATATGAAGAAGGGGATTGATCAAACGACTGACGAGGTCAAAAAAACCCTTGATGAAGTCGGAAAGGGTGCTGAAGACGCTGGTAAAAAGTTGATCGAGGGCGGAAAGAAGGCCCTGTCCGACACGGCAGAGAATAGCAAGAAGCTAGTTGATGACATCATTGCAAAGAGCAGGAAATCCCTGGACGACATTGCCTGGAATGTCGTGAAAGGGGCGAACGATATTGTTGATGCTGGCAAAGCCGGCGCTCGGTATATCGAGTTTCAAATTAGCGGATTTGGCAACAGCCTTTCAGAGGCCGACAAGAGGATCAGGGAAGGCAAGGTAGTCGATGCCGTCTGGCATCTCTCGACTGATCCTTACAAGAACCAAGAGGAGGCTACTGCACGGGCGGCTCAGGAGAGCGAGCTTGTAAACACCTCCCTATCGGCTGCGGCCAGCTTCTATGGTGGACCGGCTGGTGCATCGGCATATGCAGCTTGGTACGCCTACCGATCTACCGGTGACGTCAACATGGCCGTGCGGGTAGGAGTTACGACCGCAATTATGAGCGCCGGCTATTCCAAGGTCTCGGCCATGCCCCAGGGCACCTTAGGCCAAGTGACTAAGAAAGCTCTGGTGTCGGGAGCAGTAGGAGGCATAGCGGTCGCTGCCGCTGGTGGTGATGAGACCGCTGTTAAAGATGCATTCCTCAAGCAGGGCGGAATGGTTATCGTTCAGTCGGGGCAGTCATACGTGACCAAAAAGTATGTCGACCCCGCTGTTGCAAAGGCGGATCAGTACTGCATGAATTCCGTGGGAGTGAAGTGCTCGCTGGTTCTGCCCAAGTACCAGAGGGACGCGCAAGGCAATCTGATATTCGACGCGAAGGGTCTGCCAAAGATAGACAAGTCGTTCAAGCTGCCGGGTAAAGAGACTCTCGGGAAATGGCAGGAGATAGCAAAGCAGGCAGAGCAGGACCTCTACAAGAAGGCGCCTATGGTCGAGCAGGTATTCACGAAGGACAAGGATTGGTCGATCAGTTGGAATCGGGAAGCCTTGATGGACCCCTCGTCCAATATTCCCGGCGTGGCCCTGACCTACACGGGTTCAAACTCCCCGTATGACGAGAAGATCCAAGAACTCAAGTTGTGGGCAGAGACCGCGCCGACACCGGTAAGTCCACAAACCGTCCAAGAATTTGACAAGGCCCAGAGCAAGCTAGCCGTAAAGCCAACCTGGACAGCTCTTCATAACATCGGATCGAAGACGCCGTTCCTCGACCCAGTCTTTCCGAAAAAAGCTGCCGGGCAACCTCTGGCGCCCGGGGATATCGCGCGTTCAAACCGCAAGGCCTTCCTGCGGCCTGGTCCGGCGAAATGGGGAGGCGACCCGCCTACGGTCGATGAAGGAGATCTCGTGACGATTCTGGAGATCACGACCGTAACCGATGATAAGGGACGCCAGCAGCAGTGGGCCCGAGTCGAGGTAATCCCTAGTCAATGAACGTTGGCGAGGAGCAACAAATCGCTGCGCCAATGTCTTTCCAGAGTTGTCGGTGGCAGAAGTTCAATACTCGACTTTGGATAGTCAGCCGCGAGGTCCTTCTGGGACCGGCGCCCCAAGTCAAGTGGACGAGCCACTGGCAAGCTGTCGCCGCTGCGGCCGTGGCCTGGAACGCCTGGCTGGATCTCAACCTCTACACCCGCTTGCCCTGGTTGGGGCTGACGATGGCCGCCTCAATCCTGCGAGTGCGAGGGCTGACGGACCATCTTTTGCATCTAGCGGCAGGTTTTAAGAAGTCGAAGTTCCGACCGCAGGGCAGGGAAGGGAAGGGGCGAAGGAGAAACTTGAGGGTTTTTGCAGTGTCATCGAGGAGGCCTTGGACATCGCGGGCAAGGACCTGGAGAGGCTGATCCCGGCTCGAGAGCTGATGGGGCGTGTGACGGCGAAGACCCGATCAAACTCGAAGCTACCGGACCTGGTCGACCTGTTCCTGTCGCATCCGTTGGTGACCGTGCCACTCGGCGCCAAACTGCTGAATGTCACCCCAAAGGCAGTGGACCTCATGCTGCAGCAGCTGGGTGGCGTGGAAAATCCGGAGCCCCGAATCAAGACGAGGTACGCGCCACGCGCGAACTTCTGAACTCCGCCCAAAAAGCGATGACAACCATTAGGCGGATTTTCATACGAAACCGTGTTGGTTCAGCTTCCGCACCGGAAGTGCTCGGGTACATAGAACGCGCTACAGAAGCGATCGGATGTGCGCTTCGCCTTCTGAGGTTCATCGAGTCGATTAACGATGGACGCGCGCCAGACAGTACCAGAGTTTTTGCGCGGCGAGATGGAATCCGCACCCTTGAGCCTTGGAAAGATATGCTCGCGAGTGTCAATAAGAAGTACGTCGCCACCCACCTCGCTCTCAAATTTGAGTACATGCGTTTGAGGGGGCATGCGGAAACTATGGCTCCTGATGGTGACCTTGCAGATAAGGCCTCCGGACCGAAATAACTAATAGCTCTCTTTCATCGCAGACGTTGCTTGTGCCCTTGAGTTGATTAGCGTGGAATTTCCGGCCGAGCGCGCTGTCCTTCACGTAACTTTGCAATAGTCGAGGTCGCATCGGCAAAGTTAGAGATGCGCCGGGAGCCGTCCCGTGCAGCCTTCGAGACGACGACCAAGCCGTCCATTGGATTGCCGTGCGGCCGCTCCACGGCCACGGCACCGGTCGCTACCAGCGGCCTCCATTGTGCTTCGAGGATCACGATGGTGGGCGCCTTCGTATCCTAGAGGAAGCGCGTGTGCGTGGCGTTGGTCTGCCGCTGGGCGGCGGCCCACGAGAAGGATCTGCGAACAACACCTTGAATCCAATTTAAATATCCAATGGGACTTGTGGTTCCGTTGCCAGTTCTTGACCGCATCAGCGCGCCGTTCCCGAATCATAATTCCAGAGCACGAGTCGACCCTTGAGTCGAATACTAAGCCTTCTCGAATCAAGTGCGTAACTGAGAATCACCTGGAACCGGGCTTTTACATGCGAATTGACTCGGCCTTTTCAGCTAAATGATTCTAGGTAAAGAAGTTTCCCACCGCCGAATTGATCTATTGTGAACGGATTCTTGACGCGCGACTCCACAGCCAACTCAGAATCGGGCATTTCTCGTAACTGTCACAAGTGCGATGGGGTGGTGTGCCATGCCTGACGTGAAAGGGATCGAGCGGGTTCAGCGCCTCCGGAAAGCCCGCCGTGAGCGGGGTGACCGGGAGATGAACGTCTGGGTTCCTCAGATGATAGGGACTGCAATCGATCAAGCGGTCGAGAGCGGTCGCTTTAAGACACGCCAGGACGCCATCAACCATGCCCTTGAGACCACCTTTGTTCGGAAGGAGCCAAACACGGTGACGTAACCCAGGCAAAGCAAAAGGCCCACGAAGCTGGAAACTTCGAGGGCCTTTGGAGACCACCGCGAGGGGTGGGCAAAGATTGTGTGACAACGTCTTTATGCCATCCCGACAAACTGACTGTCAAGAGCATCGGTTACGGTGAACGCTCCCGCTTTGCCCTCAACACGGAGGGTACGATGCAGCTTGCATCGTCAGGAGGCCGGCGGCTGAGACATGCCGCTCTGGCCGCAAGGAAGCTTGCGCTCGAAGCCGAGCGCACGGTGACGCGAAAAGAACTCTCAGGCGCCGCCCGGGATGCGGGCAAGGCGCTCGACCTCAGGCCAGCCCAGCGGGCCGTCCTGTCCGAGCTCGTCGCCTGCTGGGGCGAGCAGGAATGGGGGCGGCTGCTGGTGTGGCCATCGAATGACTACCTCATGAGCCGCACCGGCCTCACTGAGCGGGCGATCCGGCGCATCCTGCGCCAGCTGGTCGACCTGCAGCTGCTGACCCCCAAGGACTCGCCCAATGGCAAGCGCTATGCCGTCAAGGATCTAGCCGGGCAGGTGGTCGATGCCTTTGGGTTCGATCTCACCCCGGTCTACGCCAGAAGAGGCGACTGGGCGGCGATGCTCATCGAGCAGAAGCAGCTGCGCGAGGTGCAGAAGCGCGCCTTTGACGAGGTCACGATCTGCCGGCGGGC
>NZ_JAGPUP010000542.1:0-66273 GCF_018069605.1 Microvirga sp. HBU67558
CTGGGCCATGCCCGCTGCGGCGGCATCCGGGCCTTCGCGGACGAGACCGCCCCCCTGTCGCCGGGCGACTTCATCGGCCGCTGGATGAACCTGATCAAACCCGCGGGCGAGCGCTTGGGGCCTCCCGCCGGCGACCTGGACGAGTACCTGCCGCGCCTGGAACTCGCGGCCATCGAGAACAGCCTCAAGAACCTGATGACTTTCCCGTGCGTCCGCATTCTGGTCGAGCGCGGCAAGCTGCAGTTGCATGGCGCCTATTTCGGGGTCGCGACGGGCGTATTGCTGGTGCGCGATCCGGAGACGGGGGATTTCAAACCGGCGGTCAAGGACATGCCCGAGAAAATCTCCATGTTCACCGCCCGCCAGGTCGACGCGCCCTAGGCGCGTCTGCCATCCGGTCGACAGGGATCCGCTTTCCTCAGCGACCGTTCAGCATTGCCGATTGACGCCCTATGGATATGTAATAACATGTCCATAATCTTTAGGGGGCGTCATGCCGACTTCATTCATTTCCACCGCGCAGACTACCGCGGTCCATATTGGTTCGACATTTGAAACGCTTAATGTCACGCAAAGCGGATCAATCACGGTCAACACCGGCAATGCAGCGGTTACCGGAGAGCCGGGATCGGAGGTCGTTGTCGACGGTTCGATCCGCTCAGCGACCAATGCGATTGATTTTTGGGGATTTGGTTGTGCCATCACCGTCGGCAGCACCGGGACCGTCCGCGGTGGCACAAACGGCATATTCCTAGGGGACGATTCCAACGTAGTCGTCAACAACGGACAGATTTCCGGTTCGTTGGGAATTGCCAACGCTGCCGCCATCCTCCTCGACGGTTCCGACAATCATATTTTAAACAACGGACTTCTGTCGGGCTATTATGGCATCAGCGGCACTGTCGACGCGGTCAACGGTAGCCTCGACCATATCGCCAATACCAGCAGGATCGAGGCAGCCGATACCGGGATTTTCCTCCTGGGAGCGGCGAGTCTCGTTCCTTTAGCCGCATCTCCCGATTCTCCCTATGGCGTGTTCAACAGCGGCACGATCGTAGCCGGCGTCATGGGGATCTATGTCGAGTCCTCCGGCAACGTCACCAATAGCGGCCTGATCCAGGCCGGCAGCTCCGGGGTCACCTTTGCGAGCGGCGATTCCTTCCTGAGCAACACCGGCACCATCGTAGCGCAGACTGCAGTTTTCGGCTCCTTCGACCGGGACACTCTGCTCAATCAAGGGACCATCCAGGGCGACATCCTCCTCAACGAGGGTGACGATCTCTATGACGGACGGACCGGAATGGTGACCGACGTCGTGAACCTGGGCAGAGGCAATGACATCGCCTATGGCGGCAGCGGGATCGAAACTCTCGTCGGCGGCGACGGCAAGGACTCGCTGTTCGGCAATGGCGGCGACGACAGCCTCGTTGGCGGCTTCGGGATCGATTATCTCGACGGCGGCGAAGGCGCCGATCTGATGGTCGGCGGCGAGGGCGATGACACCTTCGTGATTGACGATTCCAACGACGTTGCGATGGAAGCATCCGGTGGCTTTGAAGGGATCGATCTCGTCCGCGCGTCGATCTCTTACGCGCTCGGCGCGAACCTCGAAAACCTCTGGCTGACGGGCGACGACGATCTCACCGGCAAGGGCAACGCACTGGCCAACAGGATTACCGGCAATGCCGGCAGCAACGTGCTCGACGGCGGCGCAGGCGCGGATGAACTCGCCGGCGGCCAGGGCAATGACGTCTACGTCGTGGACCATCAGAACGACCAGGTGACCGAGGCAGCTGGCGAGGGTATCGACACCGTGCGGGCTTCCGTGTCTCACACGCTCGGCAGGAACGTGGAGAACCTCGTCCTCACCGGAGCCGACGACATCGACGGCGCGGGCAATGAACTGGGGGATTCGCTCACCGGAAACGCCGGCAAAAACCGGCTCGACGGCGGTGCAGGCGCGGATCAACTCGCCGGCGGCGATGGCGACGACACCTACATGGTCGATCACGAGGGCGACCTGGTGGCGGAGCGGGCCGGCGAAGGCGCCGACACGGTGCGGGCCTCCGTGTCCTACGCCCTCGGCGCGCATGTGGAGGACCTCGTCCTCACCGGATTCGGCGACATCAGGGGTACCGGCAACGATCTCGCCAACAGGATCACCGGCAATACCGGCCATAACATCCTCGACGGCGGCGCGGGCGCGGACCGGATGGCCGGCGGGGATGGGAACGACACCTATGTCGTGGACGATGCGAACGACCTCGTCGACGAGACATCGGACCAGGGCCTCGATACGGTGCGCGCATCGGTGTCCTACACCCTGGCCAACGATGTCGAGAACCTCGTCCTCACCGGTGCCGGCGACAACGGCGGCACGGGCAACTACCTCGGCAATGCCATCACGGGCAACGGCGGCGCCAACCGCATCGAAGGCGGCGGCGGCGACGACTGGCTCGACGGGGGCGCCGGCCAAGACATCGCGGTGTTTACGGGCCTCCTGGCGGAGTACACGATCACCCGCAATCCCGACGGCACCCTGACGGTCATCGACACGATGGGCGATGCCCGCGACGGGACCGACACCCTGAAGAACATCGAATTCCTGCAATTCCAGGACGGCACGGTGGCGCTGCCGACCCGGGCGCCCGTCGCGCCGGCTGTGCAGGGATCCGTGACCCCGATCAGCGAGAACGCGGCGCCGTTCACGCCCGTTGCGAACGTGAGGAGCCCCGGTCTCGCAGACGGGGGTGCGGTCTATTCGCTGACCGCCAATCCCGGCGGCAAGTTCATGATCGACCCGACGAGCGGCCTGATCAGCCTCGTGGGCGCGGTCGACTACGAATCGGCGGAGGATGTCGACCTGCAGACCGAGATGGTCGGCTCGCTGGTGCGCAAGTTCTACCTTCTCGCCGTCAAGGCCACCGAGACGCTCACCGGCTGGTCCTCAGGATCGACCCCGGTGAAGGTCTACGTGACCGACGTGAACGAGGCCGCGACGGGCCTGTCCTTCACGGACGGGACGACCAAGGCCGCGACCGGCGAGGACGCGCCCGACGGGACGCTCATCGGAGCTCTGCAGGCCCTCGATCCGGAAGGCGATACGGGCCTCGTCTACGCTTTCGACACCACGGGTGCCAACGGGACGAGCGGCGCCGGCAATGCGGGCGGGCGGTTCAAGATCGAGAACGGCCAGCTGAAGGTGGCGGCGCTCACCGACGTGACCAAGACCGAGACCTACACGATCACCTTGAAGGTCACGGACAGGAACGGCGGTCCCGGATCGGTCTCGGCCTACAAGGATTTCCACATCACGGTGAATGCGGCGGGCGACGGGAACACCGCCCCGACGAACCCGACCTTGCAGGGCACAGTCGCGCTGCTCAGCGAGAATGGCGGGCCGGTCGCGACCGTCGCGACGGTGCAATCGACCGATGACGGTTTCGGCGGGACGACAATCCTCTACGACCTCGTCGGCAATCCCGGCAGCCTGTTCTCCATCGACCCCGACACCGGGGTGATTTCCTTCGCGGGCGGCGCCAATTACGAGGCCGCGAGCAGCGGGTTTCAGACCGAGAATGCCGGCGCGCCTGGCGAGAAGAAATACTTCAACGTAGTGGTGCGGGCCCGTGAGAGCGGCCAGGATGGCAAGGTTTCCGGCAACACGACCGTGAAGATCTACCTCGACGACGTGAACGAGCGGCCGACCGGCGCGACCTATGCGGTCAACGTGGCGACGAAGACCACGCAGCCCGGCACCACCCTGGCGACCCTGCAGGGCGTGATCGATCCGGACACGCGGTCGGATTTCCGCACCTACTCCTATGCGCTCGTGAATGCCGACGGCAGCGCCTATGCGGGCAGCGAGTTCTCGATCGACGCCGACGGCAACGTGAAGGTCGGCACGGGCGGGCTGCGCGACGTGGCCGGTTCGACCGTCGTCCCGGTTTATGTCAAGATCACCGATCAGAAGGATGCGTCCCTGTCCGTGATCCAGCAGGTCGACCTGACGATCGGATCGGTCAACCACGCCCCGACCGACGTCACCCTGACGAACAAGACGATCCGGGAGTTGTCGTCCGCGGGCGATTTCGTCGGCAGCCTCGGCGCGGCCGACCCGGATGCGGGCGACACGTTCACCTACGAGCTCGTGGATACCGCCGGCGGCCGTTTCAAGATCGTCAACGGCCACGATCTCGTGGTGGACAACGGCTTCCGGCTCGATTTCGAGCAGGCGCCCGCCCACACGATCAAGGTGCGCGTGACGGACAAGGCCGGGGCGTCCTCTGTCAAGGACCTCACCATCGGCGTCATCGACTGGAATCCCGAAACCACGCCCGGCTCCGCCGCCGATGACGTGTTCTACGGCGGTGCGCTCGCGGACTCACTCTCGGGCAGCCTCGGCAACGACCGGCTGGTCGGCGGAGCGGGTGCCGACATCCTCAAGGGCGATGGCGGCAATGACATCCTCTCGGGAGGCGCCGGCAAGGACAAGCTCTACGGCAGCACCAGCGCGACCAAGGGCCTCAAGGATGCCGACGTCTTCCTCTTCGACACCGACCTGAAGAACAACAGAGCCGAAGCGAACAGGCACAAGGACATCGTCTACGGCTTCGAGCACAAGAAGGATGCCATCTGGCTCGACGGCGACGTCTTCAGGCCGAAGGCGTTCATGAGTCTGGACAAGAAGGGCGGCGACGTGAAGGCCCAGAAGATCGGCAAGGCCTATGTGGCCCTCGGCAGTGCGAAGGACGCAAACGACTACATCATCATCAAGAAGATCGGAGCCAAGAAGGCGCAGATCCTCTTCGACCCGGATGGCAGCGGCCGCAAGGCCGCCGTCGAGATCGCGACGATCAATTACGAGCCCAATGCGAAGAAGATGGGCGGAGCGCTCGACCACACCGACTTCTTCATCATCTGATCGCGGGCTCTTCACGATGGAAGAGCCTCCGCCAGGCCTGCCGGATGGGACGGGAGGCCGCCGTCGGGAGGGCTGCCGGCGTGACAAGAGCCGCTGTCGCATCCGACAGCGGCTCTTTGCGTTCATGCATGAGGCCGCGACGCGGCGCGTCCGGCCTCCAGGGGCTCAGGCCGCCTGCTTCTTGGGCTTCAGCAGGCCGCGATTGGCCATGGCCTCGGCGATCTGCACGGCGTTCAGGGCCGCGCCCTTGCGCAGGTTGTCGGACACGCACCAGAAGGACAGGCCGTTCTCGACGGTGATGTCCTCGCGGATCCGCGAGATGTAGGTGGCGTCCTCGCCGGCCGCCTCGTGGGGCGTGATGTAGCCGCCGGGCTCGCGCTTATCGACCACCATGATGCCGGGGGCGGCCCGCAGGATGTCGCGCGCCTCGTCGGCCGTGATCGGCTTCTCGAATTCGACGTTCACCGCCTCCGAGTGGCTGATGAAGACCGGCACGCGCACGCAGGTGGCCGTGAGCTTGATCTTCGGGTCGAGAATCTTCTTGGTCTCGGCCGTCATCTTCCACTCTTCCTTCGTGTACCCGTCCTCCATGAACACGTCGATGTGCGGGATCAGGTTGAAGGCGATGCGCTTGGGAAACTTCTTCTCCTGCACGTCCTGGAGCGAGTAGAGCGCCTTGGTCTGACGGTCGAGCTCGTCCATGCCGTCCTTGCCGGCACCGGAGACCGACTGATAGGTGGCCACCACCACGCGCGTGATGGTGGCGGCGTCATGGAGCGGCTTGAGGGCCACGACGAGCTGGGCCGTGGAGCAGTTCGGGTTGGCGATGATGCCCTTCTTCATGTCGCGCAACGCCTCGGCATTCACCTCGGGCACCACGAGCGGCACGTCGGCGTCGTAGCGCCAGGCGGATGAATTGTCGATCACGACCGCGCCTTGGGCTGCGATCTTCGGCGACCACTCCTTGGAGACCTCGCCGCCCGCCGACATGAGGCAGATATCGACATCGGAGAAATCATAGGTGTCGAGAGCCTTCGTCTTGAGCGTCTTGTCGCCGTAGGAGACTTCCGACCCCTGGCTGCGGCGGGAGGCCAGCGCCACCACCTCATCGGCCGGAAAGGCCCGTTCGGCGAGGATGCTCAGCATCTCGCGGCCCACATTGCCGGTCGCACCGACGACGGCGATCTTGAAACCCATATGACTTCTCCTGTTGCGGCTCTCCCCGGAAAACTTGAAAACCCTGCTCGGGTGCTGCCTCTCGCCCCGTGGGAGAGAGGACCGGGGACGACGAGGCTTATTCGGCTGTTTTCACAGCCGTCGTGGCGGTTTTCGTTTTGCTCGTCGTCTGAGTGAGCAGCGCCATTGCCATCGTCCATCCGAAAGCCTGAAGGCGGCTTTGGTGCCGCCAGAAACACACCAAAGTCGCGCTTCCGTCAAGCGTTTCCTTGGGCTCAGTGCGTTCAGTCGCCCGTCAGCACATCGGTCGAGAGGTTGAACCGGTAGAAGACCTTGTCCATCCGCTCGGCTCCGAGGCGCTCGTAGAACGCCTGCGCGCCCGTGTTGGTGCCATCCGTGGTGAGGTCGATTCGGGTGAGACCCTGCGCTCGGGCATGATCCGCCAGCCAGCGCATCAGCAGGGCGCCGACCGCTTGGCCACGCGCAGGTTCGGCGACGAAGAGCTCCTTGACGAAGAGAAGGCCGGTGAGCCTGAAGCCGGGCCGCAGGATGGCGAAGCAGGCAAGGCCCACGGCCTGCCCATCCCGGACCGCGAGGGCATAGCGCGTGCCCTCCGCCTCCCGCATGGAGCGCTCGACCATCGCCAGGGTCGGCTCGAGGGGCCGGGCCGCTTCCGGGCCGCCGTAATGCAGGTCGAGCGCCCGGACCAGGGCCGCGACCTTGGCGGCATCCTCCAGGGTGGCGAGGCGGACGACGGTCTGGGGCATGGGGCGGCTCGGGGTGTTAAGCTTTGATTGACCCTGCTTAGCAAAACCTTTCGAACCCTGGCCAGTGTCACGGTAGAACATGGGGATGACGGGATCAGCAGGGTTGATGGGTTCAAACGATGCCGCGGGCGGTCTATGCCGAATGGGACGAGGATGACGTCACCGACTGGGTCGACGAACGCCCCTCCCGTCGACTCCGCCGGAAGTCCCTGCCCTGGCTGCGCATGGTCCTGATCTCGACCTGCACCATCGCGGGCCTCGTCTATGTCGCGCTGGAACAGGAGCAGAATGTCACGCCGGCCGAGCGGCGGAGGGCGGTTCCGTCCTCGGTGCTGGTCGCCCCGGCACCGGCCTGGAAGGCCCTGCCCTCCTCCCCGTCCGTTTATGCCCTGGCAGGAATCTCCGGTCCCGTCGTGTCCGAAGCGCGCGAGCATGCGGATGGAGCCCGGGAAGATACCCTGACCGTCGGGCGCTTCGGCGATTTCCGGTATGCGCAGTTGGCTCTCGTCCAGGGACCGGCCGAATCTCCGGGAAGTTTCTACATCGACACGGTCCGGCGGGCGGCCCGCTCGGGCCTTGCGGTCGCGCATCTGGGTCAGAGCCGCATGATCGCAACCAAATTCGGCTCGATGGAAGCCGCTCCCATGACCCTGGCGAACAAGGGCGAGCAGAGCTGCCTGGCCTTCCGGTTTTCCGATCCGGCGGCCATGTTCGGCTTCCAGGGCTGGCTGTGCGGCTCCACGGCTCCCGACGATGGGCCGCTCGCCTGCTTCATCGACGGCATCGCCCTGACCGGCAGCAGCAATCCGTCCCTGAAGGCCGTCTTCGCCCAGGCCGAGCGCGGCCGAGCCGACCCGTGCGGGCCTGGGGCTCGCACCGCCCCGGGAGCCGTCAGGCCTCCGGCCCGACCATGATTGCTACCCGGTGCATGACGTTGCAGCCGTAGCCGTTGGGATTCCATCCAGCAGCCCGGAAGGGCTGGCTACGACCCCTCGAGTCCGTCGCCCGCGCGAAGATCTCGTAATAGCCGTCGCCCGGCAGCGTCAGCGTGGCTTGCCAGCGCACCCAGTCGTAGCGGTTGCGCGGGGGCGTCATGGCGGTCTCGATCCAGGTCGCACCGCCGTCGAGGGTGACTTCGACCCGCGCCACCTCGTCGTCGCCCGCCCAGGCGGCGCCCCGGACCGCGATGGAGCGCGTGCCCTCGGGATAGCGGCGGCCGTCGGCGGGCGCCGTGACGATGCTGCGCACGGGCATCGATTCGAGGATTCGGGTCTGCACCCCCGTGCCGTCCGAACCGGGCGCCAGAGGCCGGACCGGCAGGCGGTAGGACAGGCCGGTCATGCCCGGACCGTCGTGTTCCCGGTCGCGGATCCACATCCGCGTGAGCCATTTCTGGCTCAGCGAGCCGGGCCAGCCCGGCACGACGAGGCGCAAGGGACCACCATGGATGAAAGGGAGCGGCTCGCCGTTCATGGCCCAGACGAGCAGGGTGTGCTCCTCCAGGGCCTTGGCGATCGGCACGCCACGGGACATGGCCTGCCGCTCACGGCTGCCGTGCCTGTCCGGATCGGCGCCGAAATGACCCGTGAAGCATGCCGTGTCCGTGAGCCCTGCCGCGTGCAGGACGTCGCCGAGCGAGACACCGGTCCATTCCGCGCAGCCGATGCCGCCATGGGTCCAGGAATTTCCCTCCGCGGCGGGCTCGAAGAAGGACCGGCCGTTGCCGCCGCATTCGAGCACCATGCGGAACGTCTTGTGCGGGAAGCGGCTCTTCAGGTCCGCGACCGTCAGGCGGAGCGGGCGCCCGACCTCCCCGTCGACGACGACGCTCCAGGCCTCGGGGTCGGCCGTCGGATCGGGCAGCAATCCGTTGTTGCGGATGAAGAAGCGCGCGACCGGCGTCGTCTCGTCGTCGAGAAGCTCTTCGGGCGTTTCGGCCACCACCGGGGTGTCGCTCAGCAGGCTCAAGCCCTCCTTGCCTGAGAGATCGAAACCCGCCTTCCTATCCTGCATCGGCTGCTGTCCTTGTCACCTTGTGTGAAATGTCACGCTTCGTCGGAACCAATCTCAGGGGGGCGGCCTTGTTTCGATATCATCGCACACGATGATCGCGCACAGCACAAGGCACTGAGCGCCGTTCTTGGAGGATTACCCATGCGCCGCTTCGCATTGTTGGGTTTGATATCATTGGCTGCGCTTACGTCCGTCTCAGTGGTGGCGGAAGCGCAGACCAGAAACCGTCCTCTCGTTCTCCGGGTTCAACCGCGCAGCTTCCTTGATCCGGGACCGGTCGTGCCGGTCGGCTCGATCAATCCGGGCTATACCGGCTATGGGCAGGCGCAGTCCTATCTGCTGAGCCCGCCCTATGCTCCCGCCGGCGCGGGATTCGGCGTTGCCACTCTGCCGGATCCGATCACCAACGGGCCCTTCGTCGGCTCCCGCAATCCGTTCCCCATGTTCGGCGGTCCGGACGTCGAGGCGACGGGCTCGATCCGCTGAATTCTCCGCCGAGACGAAGGCCCCGGGCGTGGCCCGGGGCTTTTGCCGTTACGACTGGGCTTCGAGCTCCCTGACGATGGCATCGCCCACATCCTGCGTGCCCACCGCGTTGGCGCCGGGAGCCGCGATGTCCTTCGTGCGGGTGCCGGAGGCGAGCACGTTGGCGATGGCCCGGTCCAGGCGATCCGCCTCGTCGAGGAGGCCGAAGGAATAGCGCAAGGCCATGCCGAAGGAGCCGATCATGGCGATCGGATTGGCCAGTCCCTTGCCGGCGATGTCCGGGGCGGAGCCGTGCACGGGCTCGTAGAGCGCCTTGCGCTGGCCGGTCACCGGATCCTCGGCCCCCAGGGAGGCGGAGGGCAGCATGCCGAGCGAACCGGTGAGCATCGCGGCGATGTCCGACAGGATGTCGCCGAACAGGTTGTCGGTGACGATCACGTCGAACTGCTTGGGCCAGCGCACGAGCTGCATGGCGCAGTTGTCGGCGAGCACATGCTCCAACTCGACGTCGGAGAACTCGGCCTTGTGGATGCGGGTGACGACCTGGCGCCAGAACACGCCGGTCTTCATCACGTTCATCTTCTCGGCCGAGGAGACCTTGTTGCGGCGCTTCCTGGCGAGATCGAACGCGACGCGCGCGATGCGCTCCACCTCGTGGGTATGATAGAGCTGCGTGTCGACGGCGCGCTGGGAGCCGTCCTCGAGGGTCACGATCTCCTTCGGCTCGCCGAAATAGACGCCGCCGGTGAGCTCGCGCACGATCATGATGTCGAGGCCTTCCACCACCTCGCGCTTGAGCGAGGAGGCATCGGCCAGCGCCGGATAGCAGATCGCCGGGCGAAGGTTGGCGAAGAGGCCGAGGTCCTTGCGCAGGCGCAGCAGGCCCGCCTCGGGGCGCACCGCGTAGGGCACGCTGTCCCATTTCGGGCCGCCCACCGCGCCGAAGAGCACCGCGTCGGCCTCCTGCGCACGGTTCATGGCGGCATCCGAGATCGCCGCCCCATGGGCATCGTAGGCCGAGCCGCCGACGAGATCGGTCTCGGTCTCGAAGCCCAGCCCCCGCTTGCGGAACCAGCCCACAATCTTCTCGACCTCGCGCATGACCTCCGGCCCGATGCCGTCGCCAGGGAGAAGGAGGAGCTTGTGCGTTGCCATGGGAAGACCCCTGTTCTGTCGTGATCAAATGCAGGGCCCTTAAAGAGCCGAATGCGCGGCTTGGCAAGCTCTCGTCGTGTTGGCCGTTAGGCGGAGGCGGCTCCCCCGTCCTCGGCCCGTCGGTCTTTCGGGGTCCTGACGACGGTGACCGAACAGGGGGCCTCCGCGACGACGCGGGACGAGACGCTCCCCAGGTAGCGGCGCAGGGCGGATGAGGCCCGGGCGCCGATCACGATATGGTCGACGTTGTTGTGCCGCGCGTAATCCACGAGGGCGGCGGCCGGATCGGGCGCTTCCAGCACGCTGTAGGTGATCCGATCCGACGGGATCTGGAGCGAGCCGCCCCAGTGCCGGAGCTGCACCAGGCGCTGGACGTGGAGGCTCCTCCCCTCCTCGTCCTCCAGGATGTCGACGGCGATGCGCGAGGTCTTCAGGACGTTGACGCAGGCAATGCGCGCCTCGCCCTCGATGGACAGGATGCCGCCGATCATCATGCGCTGGGCTTCGGCGAGATCCTCGCTGCCCGGTGACAGATCGATGGCCACCAGCACGATGGGGGCCCGGGACAGCTGCCCGGCGATGTTCGGTGCCTCGAGCGGCTGCGCCCGGCGGGCCTTGAGCCAGCGCCGGAACGTCTTCACGCCGCTGTCGCGTTCGAGCCGTCCGGCCCGTTCGGTGAGCCGCACCTGGTCCGGGTTCTCGAGATCGAGGGCGAGCTGAGCGGCCGTGGCGTAGCGCTCGTCCGGGTCGACCTCCAGGCAGCGCAGGATGATCTCCTGCAGCCACGGTGGACATTCCGGGTTGAGCGCCCGCGGCGGCACCGGATCGCGCCAGAGGCGGCGGCGGATCTGGCCGCCGCGCGGATTGCCGAAAGGACGTTCCCCGGTGGCGAAGAAATACAGCATCACGCCGAGCGCGAAGAGATCGCTGCGGGGATCGGCCCGATCCTGCAGCACCTGTTCCGGCGCCATGTAGGGCGTGGTGCCGAACGGCTCGCGAAATTCCTCGGCCAGAAGGTCGGGCAGGCGTTCGTGCCGGGCGAAACCGTAATCAATGAGAACGGCCTCGCCGGTCTCGCGGATCATCACGTTGCTCGGCTTGATGTCGAGATGGATCACGTGCTGGAGATGCAGGTCGTGCAGGGCGCGCGCCACCGTCGCGCCGATCGCGACGACCTCGGGCCAGGGCAGCGGAACCTGGTCGAGCCGCGCCTTCAGCGACTGTCCGGGAATCCGCTCCATGACGATGTAGGGCATGGGATCGAGCGGACCCGTGGCGACAAAGCGCGGCACATGCGGGCCGGCGAGGCGCGGCATGATCATCTGCTCGGTCTCGAAGCACACGATGGGCAGCGGGTCGTCGCTGTCGATCAGCATCGGAACCTTCATGATCAGCGGCGTCGAATCGTCTTCCCGGGTGACGGCCCAGAGCTGCGCCATGCCGCCGGTGCCCAGATTTTCCTGGAGGGTGAAACCGTCGATCACCTGGCCGCGATGCAGGCGCCAGCGCATCCGTCAGCGACCCTGTTCGAGACGCAGCGCCAGCTTCTCCGGCAGGCCGGCCTCGCGCACCTTCCGGGCGGCTGTGGCCGTGTCGTAGGGCACGCGCAGGTAGCGCAGGGTCTGCCGCGCGGTATCGAAGACCGCGTAATTCGCCGCCGCCACCCCGTCCCGCGGCTGCCCGACGGCGCCGATGACCGCCAGCCAGGTGCGGGTCGGCAGGAGCGGAATGTCGTTGTTGGCCACGGGGGTGAAGGTGCCGACCTTGGCGGTCGTGCTCATGTGATAGAGCATCGGCACATGCACATGCCCGCAGAAGGTGATGTGGGCATCGACCCGGCTGAAATGCCGGATCGCCTCCATGGGCCCGGCCATGTAGTCCCAGGTGCGAGGCGCGTAGCCGTTGGCGTGGACATAGAGGACGCTGCCCTCCTCGTGGGTGAGGGGAAGGTCCGCCAGGAAGCGCCGCTGCTCCATGCCGAGCTGGTTGCGGGTCCAGCGGATCGCCTCCTGGGCAACGCTGTTCATGTCTTCGTCGGAGCCGTCGATGGCCGCGTCGTGATTGCCCAGGAGCGCCACGGCGCCCTGGTCCACGAGGCCGCGGACCGTATCGACCACCCAGGCCGGATCGGCCCCGTAGCCCACGTAATCGCCGAGAAAGATCAGGCGGTCGACACGGAGCAGGCGTGCATGGGCGAGACAGGCCGACAGGGCCTCGCGGTTGCCGTGGATATCCGTGAGAAGGGCGATGAGCATGGAGTCAGTACAACTCCAAACCCAGCGCCACTGCAACTAGCTGATGATGGCCATTGGGGTGAGCAAGCCTACCCCCGGAGCGCTTGCAGCACCTTGCCGCCGGGCCGGCCGCGCGGCTCGAGGCCGATGCGGCGCTCCACGTCCTTGATGGCCTCGCGGGTCTTGGCGCCGATCTTGCCGTCCGGCTCGCCCACGTCGTAGCCGCGGGCGGTCAGGAGCTGCTGCAGCTCGCGGCGCTGGGCGCGCGAGAGCGGCGGATCGTCGGTCGGCCAGGCGGTCTGGATGCCGGGCTGGCCCTTGAGGCGGTCGCCGAGCAGCGCGATGGCGAGCCCGTAGGATTCCGCCGCGTTGTAGGAATAGACCGCATCGAAATTCTTGGTGACCAGGAAGGCCGGGCCGTTGATGCCCGCCGGGATGATGATGCCGGCCGCGTAACTGCCCGAGAGCGGACGTCCGTCGACGCGCCGCACCCCCATGGCCGCCCAGGTGGCGAGCGGCTTCTTGTTCTTGCGCCCGGCGAGGTTCGCGTTGAAGCCTTCCGGCAGGCGCACCTCGTAGCCCCAGGGCAGGCCGTTCACCCAGCCGGCCTTCTTGAGGAAGTTGGCCGTCGAATGCACCGCGTCCGGCACGGAGGTCATGATGTCCCGGTGCCCGTCCCCGTCGCCGTCGACGGCGAGGCGCTGAAAGGTCGACGGCATGAACTGGGTGTGGCCGAAGGCCCCGGCCCAAGAGCCGCGCAGGTTCGCCGGGTTGATGTCCCCGTCCTGGACGATCTTCAGGGTCGCCATCAGTTCGCCCTTGAAATACTCGTTCCGGCGCGGCGCGTAGCAGACCAGGGTCGTCAGCGACTGGATCAGCGGCCTTCCGCCGATATCCTTGCCGAAATTGGATTCCACGCCCCAGACGCCCGCGATGGCATGGCGATCCACTCCGAAACGCGCCTCGGCCGCAGCCAGCGCCTGCCCCCATTGGCGCATGGCGGTGCGGCCGTCCTGCACCCGCTCCTCGTCGACGAGCGCCGAGAGATAGTCCCAGATCGGCGTCTTGAACTCGGGCTGGTTGCTCATGAGGTCGAGGATCGTCAGATCCGGCGCGACACCGCGGGTCGCGGCGTCGAACGCCTGGCCCGAAATGCCCTTGGCGGCCGCCTGGCCGCGGAGCGATGCGAGGCAGGAGCCGAAATCCGCCTGGGCGACGGCCGGTGTCGCAGCGGCAAAGCCGGCGAGAGCGAAGAGAGCGGGGGCGATAAGGTTCTTCATGCTCGCGAACTTGCAGGCAATTTGGTTAATCTTATGGAAACGGGGCCTTAAACCGAGGCCACACGAAAGCGTGAGGGGAGCGATGGGCGACCAGCAGGACGACACCCGGCTCATGGCACGACGGTCCTATTCCACGTTCGCGGACCGCTACTCCGCCCTCGCGCCGATGAAGCCGCATAACGGCCTCTACGAGCGCCCTGCGACGTTGAACCTGCTGGGAGACGTGGAGGGGCTGCGCGTGCTCGATGCAGCCTGCGGGCCTGGGATCAACAGCGAGATCCTGGCTCGGCGGGGAGCAACGATCCACGGCTTCGACATCACGCCGGAGATGATCGATCTGGCCCGGCAGCGCTGCGATGGACTGCCGGCGGAGTTCAGGGTCGCCGACCTGACGGAGCCGCTCGGCTGGCTCGGGGGATCATCCTTCGACAAGATCCTCTGCGCCCTGGCCCTCGATTATGTGGAGGACCTGACGCCGGTTCTGCGGGAACTCAGACGGGCCTGCCGCCCGGGAGGCACCCTGGCCTTCTCCATGGCTCACCCGATGGCCGACTGGATGCATCCCGAGATCCGCCAGGAGAGCATCTATTACGAACGGTCCCGGTTCGGGATGCATTGGACGGGCTTCGGCGAGCCCCGCCCCTATGTCGAAGCGTATCGGCGTCCCTTGGCCGACATCATGAACGGGCTGGTGGAGGCGGGCTGGGTTTTCGACCGGCTCGTCGAACCCAAGCCCCTGCCGGAGATGAAGGAGGTGTCGGAGCGCCTCTACGAGCAGTTGTCGCGCGCCCCGGCCTTCATCTGCGTGAGGGCGCGCTGCTGAACCCGACTTAAGCCCAGGCGCGCTCGGCGAGCTTCTTTTCGAAGCTGTCGATGGCCGCGCCCTTTTCCATGGTCAGGCCGATGCCGTCGAGGCCGTTGAGCAGGCAGTGCTTCTTGAACGGGTCGATGTCGAAAGTGACCGAACCGCCGTCCGGCCCGCGGATCTCCTGTTTCTCCAAATCGACGGTCAGGGTAGCGTTGGCGCCGCGCTCCGCGTCGTCGAAGAGCTTTTCCAGGTCCTCCGGCGAGACCTTGATCGGCAGGATGCCGTTCTGGAAGCAGTTGTTGTAGAAGATGTCGGCGAAGCTGGTGGAGATCACGCAGCGGATGCCGAAGTCGAGCAGTGCCCAGGGGGCGTGCTCGCGGGAGGAGCCGCAGCCGAAGTTATCGCCCGCCACCAGAATTTGGGCATTGCGATAGGCCGGCTGGTTGAGGACGAAGTCCGGGTTCTCGGAGCCGTCCTCACGGTAGCGCATCTCGGAGAAGAGGCCCGTGCCGAGCCCCGTGCGCTTGATCGTCTTCAGGTACTGCTTGGGGATGATCATATCGGTGTCGATATTGATGATCCGCAGCGGCGCCGCGACGCTTTCCAGCACGGTGAACTTGTCCATGGTCCTCACATCCCTTCAGGCGGCCATGCAGCCGCTGTCCCGTGCCTCATATCAAAGGCTTTCAGGAACGGCTAGGCCAACGATCGTCGCGGCGGGCGGAAACCTCCTCAGCGCCAGAGGTTCGTCCGGGCCAGGTCATAGACCTCGTCGGCGCGGCCGTTCAGCACCGCCTTCACCATGTAGAGGGTGAAGCCCTTCGCCATGTCGAGGGTGACCGAGGGCGGCATGGCGAGCTCCGTCCGGTTCACCACCGCGTCGACCAGGACCGGCCCGTCATGGGCCAGGGCGGCGGCGATCCCCTCGTCCACCTCGGCCGGATCCTCGAGCCTGATGCCGCGGATGCCGACGGCCTCAGCCATGGCGGCGAAATTCGGGTTCCGGAGCTCCGTGCCGAAATCGAGGAAGCCGGTGGATTTCTGCTCGAGTTCGACGAAGCCCAGCGTGCCGTTGTTGAACACCACGACCTTCACGGGAAGGCGCTGCTGCGTCAGGGTGAGGAGATCCCCCATCAGCATGGAGAAGCCGCCATCGCCCGACAGGGAGATCACCTGCCGGCCCGGAAAAGCCGCCTGGGCGCCGATGCCCTGGGCCATCGCGTTGGCCATCGAGCCGTGCCAGAACGACCCGACGAGGCGCCGCCGTCCGTTCATGGCGAGATAGCGGGCCGCCCAGACGACGGGAAGGCCCACGTCGCAGCTGAACACGGCATCGTCCGCCGCCTGGTCGCTGATCGCCTTGGCGACCTGCTGCGGATGGATCGGCCGCCGGCCCGGGGTTCCGGCCGCGAGTTCGTCGAGCGCCTGGCGCGCTTTCGCGTAATGCTCGCGCGCCCGGGCGAGATGCGTGCCGTCGGTCTTCCGATCGAGCCGGGGCAGCAGGGCCGTCAGGGTGGCGCGGACATCGCCGACCACGCCCACATCAACCGCGGCGCGGCGGCCGATATTCTCGCCCCGCAGGTCCACCTGCGCGATGCGGACCCCCGCATCCTCCGGGTAGAACTGACGATAGGGAAAGTCGGTGCCGAGCATCAGCAGGACGTTGCAGTCGCGCATGGCGTAGTAGCCGGACGAGAAGCCGATCAGCCCAGTCATGCCGACATCGTAGGGGTTGTCCCACTCCACATGCTCCTTGCCGCGCATGGCGTGCACCATGGGGGCCTGCAGGCGCTCGCCCAGAGCCAGCAATGCGTCATGCGCGCCCGCACATCCCGCCCCGCACAGGATCGTGATGCGGTCGCCGCCGTTGAGGAGCTCGGCGAGGCGATCGAGATCGTCCGGCCCCGGGGTGACGACAGGCGCCTGCGGCAGCAGCCCGGCGGGCTTGGCCGGAGGCGCCGCGGCGGCCGGCTGCAGGGCGACGTCGCCGGGGATCACCAGCACCGACGCGCCGCGCTTCACCGTCGCCTCCCGGATGGCGATCTCGAGCATGCGAGGCATCTGGTGGGCGCTCGAGACCAGCTCGCAGTAATGGCTGCATTCCCGGAACAGGGTCTCCGGGTGGGTCTCCTGAAAGTAGCCGCTGCCGATCTCGGGCGAGGGAATATGGGCCGCGATGGCCAGCACCGGCACGCGTGAGCGGTGGCAGTCGAACAGCCCGTTGATGAGATGGAGATTGCCCGGCCCGCAGCTCCCGGCGCAGACCGCAAGCGCGCCCGTCAGATGCGCCTCGGCGCCGGCCGCGAAGGCCGCGACCTCCTCGTGCCGGACGTGGATCCACTCCATGTCGTCCCGGCGGCGGATCGCGTCCGTCAGACCGTTGAGGCTGTCGCCGACGATGCCGTACACGCGTCTGACACCCGCAGCCGCCAGGATCTCGACGAATTGTTCGGCCACCGTCTTCGCCATGAAGCCTCTCCTGGTTGGGGACGGCCCGCATCCGAGCGGGCGAGCCAGCTTGTCCTCGGGTAGGGCTTAATCTGGCGTAGCGTCCAGCGGTTGCCAGCCTGCTGTCCAAACTCGCAAAAGCTGCGTTAGTACAAGAATTTTTCTCTTTAAATAATAGTCACTTAGCACGATACCCCTCTCATAGACGTGCGTCTTCTTTGCCTAAAAGCTGAGTCATTCGTCCAAGAGATGCGTAAATGATGAGTGGCTTGGCAGTCCTCCTACCGCCATAATTCGAAAGCGTGAAGAGATAGAGGCCTTGAGAAGGGTTGCTCTGCGAAGCTCGAGTTTCATTTTTATACCCGTCCACTGAAATGCTGACTCGAATTCGCGGTGGTGTGCCTGACGTGGTTCACTGAGGAGCGGGGGCGCTGTTGATAGAGATCAGCATGGCCGGGCTCCAGATCCGCCAGGACTACCCGCCATCCAACCTGCGCACGCGTGCAACTCATGAGAAGAACTGCCGAGCTGCTCTGCGGCTTCTGGTGATTGCCAATGCGCTGGAGGGCATGACCCGAGCCGAAGCCGCCCAGCTCGCCGGCATGGAGCGCCAGGCCCTGCACGATGCCATCCAGCGCTTCAATGTTGAGGGTCCTGACGGCATGCACGACCGGCCTCTCACTGGCCGCCCGGAACAGCTCACTCCGGGTCAGCAGGCTGCGCTCAAGGCACATATCCTGCGCGGACCTGAGCCGGAGCGTGGTGGGGTGAGCGCCTGGCGCTTGGTCGATCTGTGTGACTATGTCGAGCAAACCTATGGCGTCAGCTATAGCCAGTGGAGTCTCTCCGGCGTGCTCAAGCGCCCCGGCCTCTCGCGTCAGAAGACCCGGCCCTCGCACCCGAAGGGCGACCCGGCCGCGCAGGCGGCGTTCAAAAAAGCAGCTCCCATCCAGGGTGCAGGCCCTCGCAGCTGAGCATCCCGAGCACTCTTTCCAGCTCTGGTGCCAGGACGAGGCGCGCTTTGGCTAGAAGGGTCGGACCACACGGGTCTAGTACGAACGCGGGGTGCGCCCGCCGGGTGTGGTCGATCAGCGCTATAAGAGCCTGTATGTGTTTGCCGCCTGCCGTCCCGGCACGGATGAGACTTTCGCCTTGGCTCTGCCGCGAGCGGATGCAGGCACAATGGAGGTGTTTCTGGAGCACTTGCCCGGCAGCTGGCGCCAAGCATGCACGCGGTGTTGATCCTGGATCAGGCAGGCTGGCACGATGAGCGGGCCTTGCACGTGCCCACCAGCATCACTCTGCTGCCGCTGCCTTCCGCCTCACCCCAACTGAACCCGGTGGAGCGTGTCTGGCTGTACTTGCGCGAGCGGTATCTCTCGCACCGTGTGCTGGACGACTATGGGGCTGTACTCGATGCAGTCTGCCGTGCCTGGAACAAGCTCGTCGACGAGAAGGGCCGGCTCACAACCCTCACGGCTTACCCGGACCTCATCGCGTCGGAACTTCCGTGAACGGGTATTATCCGCCCCGACATGGCGCTCAGTACATAAGTGAAGCGCCGAGCCGCCGTTTGAGCCTGATTCAGGCTGGCTCAGATAGTGCAGCGTTTCTTACATTCTCAACTTTCGCTCACTGAAAGCGAAGGAGATGCAGCTACACACTTACACTGTAGTTCAGTAGGCGCAGCAATTCCTTCCGCAGGGATAGAACCCGGTTGGGCAAGCGCTCGAGGGCGTTGAAATCAAGCAAGTGCTGATCAGCAAGGCTAATAGAAGAAGCGTTTTCATTGCTAAGATACTCCGGAGATCATCACACACTATTGCCATTCTCAGTTTTAAGGGAAATTGCACCCCGACGCCAGAGCTGTTTAAGGAGAACCGCAGCACCAATCTGCTTCGACCTGTAGTTCGGATTCCAGTGCCGATCGCGATCGTAACCGCCAGGACGGCCGATGTTGCTGAAGTTCCAAAGATAGCTGGATGGCAAGCCGAACCTACGGTACCCAAACCCATTGAACGTTTCTAATCGCCATAGCGTACGCTCAAGTGTCCAAGAGTTTCTATCTAGGTAAGCTAGATTATCAACCTCAAGGGCATCCCTCGCACTAGCGATCTAGGCCGAAACGGGCTCCCAAGGACGTGGAGGCCACGGCACCAGCTTCTTGGGCCTCCCGCTAGGAACCTGGCGCGTGATTCTGATAAGAGGATCTCCATTATGAAGATGGCCCTGAAAGTTTGCGCTAGCCTCTCGAAAGTGAAGAATTGCCACAACAAACCAGGGGACCGCTGTGATCTTATCAACCGCAACATACTGATCCCGGTTTCGTGATCTTACAAAGAAATCAGCCCAACGCTCAATCTCGGTTGAACGCTCGCGGATGGGCTCACAAGCTTGAAATTGCTGATAGTAAACTGGTGCTGCATGTTCAAACCTAAGTCTTCTTCCTGGAATTCGCCTTCGCGGGATCGCTCTATGCAACTCACTAAGCAGAGCGCCGCTATCGAGAGAAAGCCCGCGCATCGCCTCCTGGTCCACGCCGCGCTCCACTGCTGCCGATGTAATTGTCGCCAATAACAGGATCTGTTGCTCAGGGTTCGTAAGTCCTGCGCTTGCCGAGTTTGAATCGAGTAATCCCGCACTAACAGCACGGGACGCAATCTCGGTTAAGCGCTGTTGATTTACTTCCGAAGACGTTGCTGCCATTGAAGGGCGGCATACGAGGGCTGCACCACAGACCCCCAGAAAAGATCTCCGATCCATATAGCGCCTCCTCAAAGCAGGAACATTTAATTAGAATAATACTTCTTATGGTCCGCTTTATCTTTTTTTGAGAGTGTAAATGCAGGTGAGCCACCGCCTCCGCATAGATAGTGCATTACAGATTCAGAATCATATGAACTCAGTGCCTTCCAGTTTCTGTCTTCGGCCTTATTATAGTATTCACATCCTGGAACTCCTGCCACGAAGGCATGCCGGTACCCAAGAATGTGTCCAATCTCGTGTCTAAAGATGCCAACGGGATCATATCCGTTCGGCTCGAAATATGATGGCCCAACCAAAAGATACCGCGAGAATTTCGGATCAGTCGGAAAGAATGCGAGTGCCAAGAAATCTAACATCTTTGCGTCATACCTAATAATGAAGGTAACTTTATCGAGAGATGGGTTCATGTCGAACTCGGGCCGATGAGTAATCGAGAGTCCACAATTACAATTGTCAGTCCAAGCCGGAACCGCCTTGCGAAAATTTTCCTTTACTCTTGTATAGTCACTTGCGGAAAACGTCTTCCTATCTATTGCATATGTGAGTTTTCGATTTTGCTTGTCCCACTTTGCAAGGGTTTCTCCTTTCGTCATCACAATCAACTCGTCGGAAGATCTCCGTGTCACGGGCGTATGATCGGAGCCTGAAGCATAAGCGGCAGCATAAGACTTCAATATTCCGCTTAGTTGCTTCTCTGTTAGGCGCAAGTCACCCTCAAGTATGTAGTACACTCCACCAGCTTCAGCACCGAGATCAACTTTTGGCAATCGTTCCAAGAATTCTTTATAAAGTGGATGAGCGGGGTCAAGGTTAGCTGCCGCGATGTAGTCATCTTGCCCTATCTGCGCTTTAAGTTTCTCTTGTGCAGAAGCGATGCCCAACATCGACGAGAGAGGCATTAAACCGAAAGCGAGCCAAAAAATTTTCAAACCCGATTTCATCGCACGTATCCAGATGGCAAGCTTAGCAAATCGATGGGATTTCCTCAGAATCTAACTTATGCTTGCAGGCGTGGGAAACGACTTCATCAATCCATACAGCGCGATTCAACCGACGCACAACTTCGCATTTATCGTTTAATTCAAATCCTGCGAGATGGACTGCGACCAGTGCGCCGCTTGCGGCACTAAATACAGGTGCGCCTGACGATCCAGGATCGGAGTCGCAATCATGGTCCATCCGAACCTGACCAATGCTTTCGGCTTTGATGTGACAGTTACTGCTCACAAGCTTTGTTTCAGAGCGAGCATGGTGAATCATGAAGATGGCAGAGGGGGTGCGCGACTTGGTGGTCTTCACTGAGCGCGGAAAACTCTTTACTCCCAACCCACCGACAATTGGCTTTAGCCGGACAATTGCGTAATCAAGGCTTGGACTTCCCGCTATCACTTTATCGCAAGCGAACTGAGTGCGTGTTGTTCCATTGTCCCAAGTAAAATCCACGAGGCAGTTTTCTCGTACCTCACTTTGCCAAAAATTTGACGGCAGATCCCAGCTTGCCCCCCCACAATGCCATGCGGTCAGAAAAAGCCCTTGAGCAATGAGTGATCCGGTACAAGACCAGTTGCGTGTCTGCTGTTTCGTTGGGTCGACCGAGCCTGTCACCATCATTCCGACAGAGTCTGCAGCCTGTCTCTCAAGAACACTTCCATCCGTATATGGATCTCGCCAGTCGGGTTGAGGACCCTTGGAAGAAAAGAAGTTCAGATTCTTGGCTTGTCCGGAATATGCGACTGCGCCGTTTACCTTTATATCGCCTGATATCGGTGATGATGAGACTAGTTCTAAGCGGACGACTGGCGATTGAAGCCTACCGGTCCAAATCGTCCGTCGTCCTGAATTGCTTTCAAACTCGCTCTTGCGCAGGTTCAGCATTGGTCTGCCGCGGCCATCCCTGATGATCAATAGCCAATCCGCACCCACAACTGTCGTGTCGGTTATTTGCAAACGCCATCCAACAATATTTGCTAAAGCGTAATCCGAGGGATCTATGGTTTTGATTTGGACCGCGGAACTTAGGATCTGAGAAGGATCGATCCATGTACCAAAGCTGGACGCCGCCTCGGCGCTTGGACAAGCCGCCTGCGCCGGCAGACACTCTAAGGTGAATACGAAACAGATCGATAGCCGCGTCAGACGATTAGACGCTATGGCTAGCACTGCAAAAGTGGAGCGAAGAAAACGAGGTTTCTTCATAGCAAGCCCCATGCAAAGCAACAGGGATAGTCAAGATTCCCTCTACGAGGTGAGATTGTCAAGTTACGCAATTGGGAGTAGTTTTGTGAGAGAGCGCTCAAATTTGCGGAGGTCAACTGATGGCCAGCCACAACACCGCGTTTGCTCGGATAAGCCTCCTTTCAATTGCTGCCTTGTGCTTGCACTTTACAGCGGCTTCTACGTTGGCGCAGGACGCCAGAGAACATGTGCCGCATTCATCTAGTAGTTCTGCAGTTAAAATAACGATGGACGGCGGAGAGGTTACAAAAAATCTTGCATTCGCGTTAAACAAAGCGATAGAAGCTGGTATATCTCTCCCGACAAAAGAGCTTAAGCTTGAGCGCGGCGATACAGTATGCTCCATTTTGCGGAAGAATGGCTATATACCGCCTTGCGATCCTATGCGCGAGATTGTTGCAAAACTAAATTCGACAAGTCCCAATGCCTTAGATCAGCTAATGGTTGGCCAAATCATAAAAATACCGGATCTTAGTATTTCCCGAGAACGTAGTTCAAAGACAGTATATTGGACACGAGATGCGGAAAAATTCCTTGACGGCATAGTTAAAAACTGGACTCGACTCGATCCGAGGGTCGATAAGGAGCCAGAAAAGAATTCAGCTGCGTTCATAGAGTATGATCGTTATTCGACTATAATCCCAGTACCAGATGCTGATAAAGCAATCTTGTATGGGAGAGAAATGCGGGAAGCAGAGAAGAAAAATCTGGTGGTTGATGTTCGGCTTCATGACCTTGATGGTTTTGAACCGTATAGTAGCTCTCCAGCAAAGCCTAAAGATACGCCGCAGGTGAAGCATATCGAACTCTTGAATTCCAGTATTATCGAACAGGCGTGCGAGAGCGGTGCACTGTGGAAGCCAGATGTCAAATATATTGATTATGTTGAGACTGATCGCGATGCGGACGAGTTTTACAGCAAAATAATGCTTTCGACGACACCCAGACCTCATATTCCTCGTATAATAATAATGGACTATCCGATCCGTGGATCAGGTAATATAGCTTCAGTTGTCGAAGGTTTGGAGTTGCCAGCTATAGAAGGTCAAGGCCCGACTGAAACAGGATCCAAATTCGCGTGTAAGTGGACGGACTTTCAAGAGGAGCACAACCACGCTAACCTTTTAGCAAGCATAATAGCAAGCCAAGAGAATAGCGGGTTCCTTGGAACGTGGCCATGGGCATTGCTCAAATCATATGATCTCAAGAAGAGTCTAAATACCGGCCAGATCTCTGAAGATGTCGCGAAGTATCTCGAAGAGAGGAAAAATAGGAAGATGGAAATCTTTCTATTTGCTAATGGGATGCGGGATCCTGTGTACAAAGAAGCAAACTATCCGAAAAGTAGTATCAGGTTTACCAATTCGGCTGGGAATTACATCAACAAAATACATAGCTTCTTCGTTGTTGCAGCAGGAGAGCCAAAGAAAGACAACGAAGAATCAAAGGAACTTTCTCCATTTCTCTCACTGTTTCCCCAGAATATGGGTGATCAAGCCAACGTACTCGTTGTGACTGCCTGCCATAGTTGCAAGCGGGGAAAAGCAACTATAATGGCTAATTCTAATTACAGTTCTCCGTCAACGGACGTGCCGTTTGTTCATGTGGCTGCCCCTGGCGGGGCGCCCGTCTTTGGTTGGCTTGGTCCAAACGAGATTGGCTCCGCTCCAGGAACTTCGCAAGCCGCCGCCTTCGTCGCTGGTGTGGCGGCTGGCATGCTTTCGATGTACCCAACTACGTATACCAAGCCACCGGAACTAAAATTTAGGCTTCAAATTTGCTCGTGGCCGCTTCGACGCTATCTCTCAGATGGTTCCTTTAATAGCGATTTACCTAAGTTGGCAGCTGGTGTGGTGGATCCGAAGATCTGCTTGTTTGATCCCAAGCTGACATGGATCAAGGATAGAGGTGGCGGGTGGCGTAGCATTAAAGTCAAGGGATGGTCGCCTGAGACTCGATTTGGAGCTAACCCAGCGAGTCCAACATTGCCACCACACGAGGTTCTTAGAGCCATTCGTTTCAATAAAGGTGATGAGTCGTCCGAATGGCGGATTTATTCAATCAAAAAGGTCGACGGGGCGGGTGGTGGATTCGAAGGAACAGGGTTGGGGTCAGTGAAGCAATTGCTCGACGTAAAACCCTCGCCGGAGACAGCCTTACTTTCCTGCGGCGGTGTCGCAAACATCAAAATTAGTGACATCGACGACATTATCGTCCCGAGTGGAGGTTTCAATGAAGACAGTTGTCGCTAGGGATGCTTGCAAAATTACTTCGTTGCATACAGCTGGCATTAGATGCACTGCATTAATGTTCGTTTGTGTTGCCTTAAGTGGCTGTGTGACGGCGTCTAGCATCCCGGGGGACGACGTTGATTCTGCTCGAGGCAAGATGCTAAAAGGCTGTGGTTACTATGCCGATGCCGAGCCAATCCGTGTTATTTTGGCAAAGGGTATACCATACCTGAGCACGGTAGATGCCATAGTTGGGGCGGTCTGCAACAGCGTTCGCCGCTCCGCGGCAGGTGGACTGGTCGCTCCTCCGATTGTAGGCGGTGTGCCTGTGACTGGTCACTTCTAAATATGAGCGAGTGCAAACAACCCGATTGCGCTCCCTAATCGTAAGCGTCTACGTGCTTCCGCTCGGCTTGGTGTCCTTGGTTGGCTCAATTCCTGCGGGAAACCTGGACAGATCGGCAGCAGAGACACCGATTTGATTCACAATGGTGCTCGGAATTGTCTCGGCTCCGGTTTCAGGCGAAACCGAGATCCCTAAATCCATCAGCTCGCGACCCTATACCAGCTTACCGTGACCGTCCCATTGCGAGAACACAGTCCGGCCTTCGGGAATTTCAACGGCACCCTACCCATCCCTGCCGAAGAATCAGGCCCCTCTGGTGATGCGGACGTCGTTATCGAGCATGGTCATCACGTCGGTTTTGCGATTTCTGATACCGTCAACCAGTTCGAGCTAGCTCTCCCATCGTTTTGCTTCCAGTCTCGAGAGCCTTGTCAACTTGGGAGGACTGATCCGTACCCTCCTCGCTCATTTTGAGCGATTTCACCGGCGGTAAATCACACGATCCGTTTTGGAATGAAGTCATCTCCCGTCATCGGAAAATCAGCAAGCAGGTTATTCTAGCCAGCTCCGTTGGAAAGCACGATACAGCTTTGATCCGCGTTGCTCACGGACTCTTCATGTCCGAGACGACAGGTTCTTGTATAGGTCAGCCCAGACAGAAAACCTTTTCAGCTTCAGGCCTGCGCCGTCGGTCTAGCCTCCACTGGATCCTACAGCTTCTGGCGCCTGTACTCGCAACGGGAAGAATTCTGACGTCCTCAAGTTTCATTAGCGACTCTAATTATGCAAGGCTCTAGCGCATGTCTGTAATATATCACCCTTCTCGATTGACTTAGCCTTACTGCAGGCTTTACCCCGCACTTACTTATGTATCGCCAGGCAGATCTGGGTGATAAATTCAATCGGGCTGCAAACTCGGCGCCAGATATGTATGTCTCTGTCAGCTTGCGAAAATCGCAGTAGGAGATTGTCGCATAGGGACGTGTTGAAGTCGGTATGGAGCTGATATCAATAAGTTCGGCCAAGGCCGCGATGTCCATTTTCATTTCAGCGGCAGCGTGCTGAACCGTGATACGCTTGTCGTTTGGATTAAGCTTCTCTAGTAAGAACTCCCGTACGTCATTGTGGTCGACTCGGAAACGGCTGCTCACCCGTTGGCTCGAGTAATCTATGCCACAAAGCCCCAGGTTGCCCGACGCAAGCGCTATCAGGATTTCGAACCATGGATCGGTGATACTGTGCTGTCGGACTGCCAGGCCCAAGCACAGTCCAACTCCCTCGCGTCTGCTTGTGTCCTCGATCTGCTTTATAAACTGGTCAATGCTACTTCGGCGAAAGACTATCTTTGATTGCGCGTGAAGGACCATTTCGGGCCCGCTTAATCGGGCGATCAGTGCTTCATCGGCCAACCTTAAGAGCGTGCGGTAGGGGATCCCGTATTCCTGAACAGCCGACCTACAGGTAATACTGTCCCTGTAGCGTTCCATCAGCTCCACCAATGCATCGACCTTAAAGAGTATGCTAACCCCCGTTCTTCCCTCATACGCCACAAGTTCGGGATAGGTCTGCAGCCTGGATAGTACGGCTGGGGAGATGTGATACTCTTTCGCTGCGGCATTCAGATTGATTGTTCCGGCTGCCATGTTCCGGATGCTTCGGGAATTGTTACTGCTTAAACGTAAGTTTGGGCGAAGCTCGAAGTATCGACGGAACTCATCGTTCAAGATGTTTCTCACGCGTTGCGTGAACGCCACCTCGGGAAACGCCGTAACAAGCGGGCCAAGGTGCTTGCGGAAACCGAAGTTGGTCGGCCTTTCCACCCCAAACGCACTACACAGGTCCGCCAAATCATAGAGCGACTGGGGCCAGCCAAGCACGACCTCCAGTCCAGCTGCTAAGTCGCCTGCGCTCCACTCGCTGAAGTTTCCCGTGGCGCACTGCCGCCGCCTACGCCCGAACACCGCGCCACCGCTTGGATCTGACCTGACGAGTCCAAAAAACACCGAGAGTCCGAGGATCTCCGCTCCCGAAAGATCTGCAAGGTCAGTTGGGATGCGACTGCGAGCCCGCGTCCAAGCGGCCTCGTCGGGCGAGAAGAAGTCGGCAAAGAACTGCAATTTCGATAGAACTTGCGGTTCTATGAAGGCTGACTCCAAATCCCGAAGATCGACTCTGCAGCTTGCGCGGCCACATCGAATAAGTGAGGTCAATCTCCACTGCAACCGTGATCCGCAGGAACAGCGTTCGACGAGCATCTGGCCCGTTTCTAGACAACACGGGATTGGTTTGAGATCCCACAAAGCCCGGTGATACGGCTTCTTTTGCCAAGATGCCGGTGCGAATCTGCGGCGCCGTGCGGAAACGGCCCGTCGTGGAGCTCCCTCATGGAAGAATTTGACCCAGCTGATGTCCTCTCCTGCGAAATCTAGTGGTGAGTATAACCTGCAATCGAGTTGCTGAACCGATATACCAATCAGGGCCGCAAGAGGCTGCACATCGAAGCAGGAAAACGGTACCAAGCTCACTCTTGGCTTCAGGCCGACAATGCGCGTGACCGCTGAGATCTCACGTCGACTATTTTCTTCACCCACCCGAGCGATGAACCCTAGAAGGCTTTCGTCAAACTCTAAGTCTAAACTAAGGGGAAACACACATTGTCGAGCAGACGACGCCTCTGAAGCTTCTCTTTCATCGGCATCAATGTCAAACCAGTTATCTTCTTTCATCGATTCATCTCCGACAAGATAGAGCTTTCTGTCAAAGACGAGCCGCTCGCTGATTTTGCCTGAGATTGCGCCTTCGTTGCTCTTCATAGCGCTCGAGAACTATCTCGAACGCCTCATCATCAAGCCAAACCTCGGTGGCTCTTGGCAGAGTTCCGCGAAACGGATTTGTACCGGCCCGTTTCATGAGCAACATGAAACGATCGAAGACTCGGTCGAAATGCCCTAAGCTCATCATCGGCTTGTCTTCTAAAATGGCCAATTTTGATGCGGCATGGATCAGCTTGGCGTCAAAGCCTGGCCAGCCCTGACCTGCAAGCAAAATACGCTCAGAAAAGTCTTTGTTTGCGAGATGACTGAGTGCCTTTAGGCCTTCGCAGTCGACAATAGCTCTGTCCCAGTTGGCGAGGTATCCGCGATGGGCCTCAACATCGCTACTTGAGTTGCGATCAAATGGCTTCATCTCGAACACGGGATCGTCGAGCCGAAGAGGCAATTGGTCGTTGACGATGAAGAGGCGGGTAACTCGCTCTGTGCCGGCAAGGACAAAGCCACAGCCCAGATCATTAAGCAGTTGCTTAATCCAATCAGCCGACTCGTGGTTGACCTTGTCATTCTCTCGGCTGATCAAGTGCTGTAGCTCATCGAAAATAATGATCCTGACCTGTTGGCGTTCAACTTGCTCGTGAATGCGCCGCAAGCGCTCCTTTTCGGTCCCCTGCGTTGGGTCCGGGTCTCCCAAGGACATAAGCATTGCCGCTGCGAGGTCGTTGACCAAGGGTTTAGCGGGGGTCGGAACAAAGAGCGCTGGCCGGACCACACCCCGGCCCTGCTTTACGGGCGGATTGAGAGCAAGAAAGAGCTTCAATGCCGTTGTCTTTCCGGCGCGTGTCGGTGCGGCGAGAAGGAGGCCGGTTTGCTCTGCTGTTCCTCCGCTAGAGGCCATCAAAAACTCCAGCTGGTCCAAGACCTTCTCGATACGATCGTTGAGGATTATCAAACTTTTTATACGCTTATGCCGGTCGGCCTGCGCTGCGATGATCTCCTTCCGCTGGGCCCTGTGGGCACGTAAAGCCGAGACATCGAGGTCGAGGCTCATTCGCCGCTCCTATGGACGGGACAAGTGCGGTCGGCTGTACTTGGTCAGGATAAGGTCAAGGTCGTCATCGGGCTCGACCGCCTCCGCGCTTGGCGGAGCTTCCCTTGGACGAGGTTTTTGGGCGGTTCTCTTTGTCCGCATTTTCCGCATGCCGCGTCCAAACTGCTTCATTGAAGCTCCGGGATCCTCCTCATAGCTGCCAAGTGAACTAGAGGACGTATCTCGGGAGCGGTCTCCATCAATCTGGTACTCAAGGATTGTGTTCGGATCGGCAGGCACAGTTTCGAGGAAGTCCAGTTCGAGCCAATTGCTCTCCTCATCGATGAGTCGGTTGAGCACCGTCGCGCCTGCGTGTGGGCCTGCTCCTACGTTCAACCTTCGTGCGATCGTTGAATTTGTGGCGATCTTGTTTCGACGTTTCAGGAGGCTCGCCATCAGCGTGTCGCGGATCTCCTTCTTGGCAATCAGCCAGTGCTCACGGTCAGCAAGATCGTACTGGCTGTACCGCATATATTTCACAAGATGCCCATATTCCCACAGGGATAGCCCCTCTACTCGCTCCGGATCGCAGCACGGGAGACTGATGCGCTCCCCAGACGTTGGGTCGCGAACGATTATCGACTTCAGGCTATCTGGATCTACCGTGAATGTTACCTTGACCTTTGGAGTTTTGGCGCGATCCAGGATGTCAAAGACTCTGTTCTTCTCGCAAAACCGCAAGTAGCGGAAATGAACTCCCTTGCGGGTGAGGATGCATTGAAAGCTTATTCCAAGAACTCCAAGATCACTGACGCGTTTTGGCATCATTGGAGGGATCTGACGAATTCCATTCTCGTACAATTTCCCTCGCGAAAGCGACTGTGTTTTGAACTTGTACGGATAGACTTCGATGACCCACTTGTGGAATTCACGATCTAGTTCGTCGGAGGTCAACTCAGCCTCAGCGATAGGGCTTCGCCCCTGCTGTGTAAGCTTCCGGGCATCGCCTTTTGTTGCTCCGGGCAACAATTCTACGAAGTCGGTATTGATCGTGCGGATCGTTCGCTCGACGATTCCTTTCCATTCCGGTCTTTTGCGTGGACACCACACCACCTCAATGCCGAGTTCTGCGCAAGCGAGTTCAAAGGAATTGCCCCGGAACTCCAGTGCTCTGTCACAGACAATGTAGCGCGGCAAACCCATCGCGAGCCAACGCCTTGCGAGCTGAGGAAATTTCTTGAGAACGTACGCCTTGGGGGATATTGCGTTTTTCAGCGCCAGCGACACGGAGTGGAGGCTTGGCGGGATGAATGAAATGAAGAACCCGACGATGAGACGGCTGAATGCGTCGATTACGACGGTTAGCCATGGACGCCCGAGTGGAAGGCGTGTCTTCCTGTTGTAGACTAGATGGCCGTCAAGTTTCGTATGATCGATATACCATACTTCGTTGACCCGCGTTGCTTTAGGAGCCCGTCCAACACCTTGAAATTGTGTATCAGCATAACATTTTCCAGATCGTCGACGGGTTGTTTCGTATCCCTCATAGCGTTCTAGACGGCGTCGGATCGTGGTATCCCAAGGCTCGATCAGAAAGCCGAGTTCACGACGCTCGACGGTGTTCAATGCGTTGTAAGCTTCATCAGAGATTTCATAGGTTTTCCGCAGTGTGAGATTGCGGACGGCGATATCTCCATGGACAGCCTCTGTGATCTCCTTTGGTCGAAGCTCCCGGTTGTTTTTCCAGTAAACCTCAATAGCCGTCTCGACTATCTGATCGACCTCTGGATCCAACCAATCTGTCCGTCCTTTTCGGCTATTTCCATCTGACATGAAGCGGGCGAACCGTTTTCCAGGAACGCCGCGCTCCCGTAACCATCGTGCAACAGTTTTTGGGTGTGGAGGTTCGATGTCTCCGATGACTCGTGCAACCCGGTCGATGATTGGCTGCAATCCCTTATCAGTTTTTGACACTGCGGGAGCAGCATCGACAGCGACACAATACTTGAACCGTCGAAAGGATGCCCAGCCGTCTTTGGCAAGCGTTGGTTCGATAGAACGGTCAAGCGCATCTAGAAACCGGGCCGGGAGATGATCGAGTGTATGGTCATCTAATTCTAATTCGCCAGCCTCGTAGAGAGCCCAGAAGTGGGAAGGTGAGAGTTTCTCAGGTTCTCCTGTTTCCTCGTCCTCAAGAATGAGATGGGTACCGTCCCGTGTAACCTTCTTGACCAGGTAAGCTCGCTTCCACAAAATAACCTCGGCCTTGTCTCTCTTCATGGATGGAAACCTGAAGTCAGACGTGACCGCTTGGTTTGATACGCGCCCCATCATTTTCCCCCTATCTTGAGTCGAGGACAGATGTCAGCGGAGTGAGATCATTGTGCCTGGCCAAACCGGGCCATTCATTTCAGCTTCGATTCGACGCGACCGCAGTATCATCGATAGGACGGCGTTCTCTGGCTGGCTGTGCCTGCGGACTCTGGAAGCACACTCCTGGAGAGTTGCAGGCCCGTTCTCCTGCAGGCTTCTTAGGACCCGCTGCTCGTCCAGAGGATCAATCAGTGTGCGGCCCCTAGCCTCAATGTCCGCAGCCGCATCCATCCATGGAGTTGGCGGGAGTTTGCCTGAACCGAGCCTGATCCAAGGCTTCCCTCGGTCTGCATAAATACGTTTAACCTCATCGAGCTTGCGCTGCAGCTTCGGTGAGCGTGCGAGCATCAGAGCCGGCTTGGTTTCCACAATGATCACGGTATCACTGATGGCTACCTCGAAGTCCGGAGTGTACCGGACAGGCTTACCGTCAAGCATGAACTCAAGGGTAAGAGGTTGCGACCGGTACCATTTCACCCGTCCGTCGACCTCAAAGATCCGTGCATACTTCCGCTCAAGCCCCATGGTGGTGTAGATGCGCCAACCGCACTTCCAGGATGGGACCATGCGAACCTCCTGGTGGGGATGGAGACGTAGTGCATCACGCATCGGCCCTCCGTCGCGGCGCCGGACCTCAATTACATCGACAGAGAACGCGAGCTCAGTGTAATTGCCTGAAGGCATCTGCTTGCCTCCCTAGTTGAGGGACCGACCGGGAGCCTGAAGTCTATCTCGTCGCCCCGCTGGATTTCGCGCGCGCTCTATTCACATGGCTGGGTATGAGCTCGTCACGTTTTCGGTTGTGGCTTACGGCAATTCCGACCGACACTTATGTCAGCCGTCTCCGTCGGGTTATCGTCGAACTCTCGATATGGCTGCATTAGTTTGCGGATCTGCTCGAGAGGATATGGAACGTAGATCGTGTGGCCGGCGGCCCTAATGAGGCAGGCGTCGTGGCAGGGGTCAGCATCACACAACCATTGGATACTGGTGATCCTGATGAAGTAGCGGCAGTCGCTGCCGTCATCAATGTCGACAAAGGCGCCGATGCGTCTAACACCCATGGCAGTCCTCCGATGTCGGAGCAGCACACTCTCACGCGACGGCTAAATATAATTAGACTGTTTGGGCAGATAACTTCTGTAAAGCTCCGTGACTTTCGAACCAAGACCCTTACTTCGGTACGACGACCAGCGTATGATACCACATTAATAAGCAGATGCAAACGCGAATTACAATGTACCAAAAAGAAGTAAAATTCATTATCCTGTTTTTTATTTCGCGATAAAGCATTAAACAAACTGTTTCATATATCATTTCTTTAGCCAAAGAAAGTATTATGATATCTTAGAATAATTAAATGAATTAAAAGGCGGTTGTTCTGCATATTAATTCGTAAAATGTGCCTATTGGTACAGGCATAGTCCGTAGCAACTTGACAGTGGATTGATGTGACTGCTTATACTTTGTTTTCTCATGTGATAAATTCACTTCTGGCCAAACCCGTACCATCGGGTACTGGCCGACCTTGATCATAGATAGTCAGAAGGGAGAACTCGGTTGGTCCACATCAGCGTTCTAATGCTGCTCTCGAGCGGAGCATGTTGACCGAGGGAGCCATGAGTGCCGATTTTACCTCGTCTCCGGAGTTTTGTCAGAAAATCGCTGCGGAAGTCCGATCGGCTTCGATTGAGGAGCTTCCCGGATGGTCGTCCATTGTCGAGTATTACCAGGACAAGGATATCGCATTTAGCTTCCATGGCATCGATTGTGATCCGATCTCAATCGCTGTTCATCCAGATCGGACCTTTGATGGCAGGGCCCGTGTCTTGATGCATTATACCGCCGTCTTCCCTGATGGATTCCACACCCTCGGCTCCCAGACATTTCCTGGGATGGTCTACGGACGGATTGATCCCAGAGGGGAGATCCACATCGAGCGATTCCGGTTTGGAAAAGATGGCAGGATTCCGCCAGAAGGCATCCTTGGCTGAGTACGCGGCAACTTTGTCGGACCGAACGTTGGAGGACCAAGTGGCACATTCTTACGACATTGAAGACCCTTGGTCTGAATTCCAGCCGCTCGATCCAGCCATCACGGCGCTCGTTCAAAGACTGGCAGTCTATGGCTTACTCCTAAGCGAGATCGAAGGCCTGATCAAACGCGCCTAGGAAGATAAGTTATCTGAAGTGACGATGGTGATCGACGGATATGAAGAGAGCGCGATATCCATGCTTGAAGGTCTGCCGCCGGGTAGGAAGTGTCGCCATTGATAACTGCTATCGTAAGCGTGAATCAGTTTGCCTCGGCGGAGGTCATAGGCTGCCAGATGAATTTTTCAGACATCGATTGCCCCGCGTAAGCAGCTGAGAGGAGGGAGCATGGGCAAGTCTCCGCTTTTCTTTGGTGTCATCTTCCCTGCCGTCATGGTGCTTGCTGGTTGGTGGGCGTATCGGGCTGGACACCGCAATGAGTTTTGGTTTCTCTATTCCGCTGTAATGCCCGCTCTTGTCTGTGCTTTGGGGTGGTTCGCCGTCGTGCTCAACGAGGTTGCCATGAGGCGAGAAAGGCGAAGGGAAGACGGTAGTCTGAGAGATCCTGAGCGACCTCTAGATCACCAAGCACTGTCGGCGGATATGCTCGACGCTAGCAATCAACCTGACAACAGCAGATCGGACCGGCTCGCAGATACGATTGAGGTCATCAATCTGGTTCTTCCGTGGGTCGGCTCTACGGCACGTGCAGTTGCTTGGTACCGAACTCGACCCCTTCCAAGTCTTGACGGACAGACAGCAGAGCAACTGGTCAACCAAGGGCGCGCTCAGGTCGTCAAAGCTCAATTGGCTCGGATGCCACCTGTAGACCTGCTGTAGCTGCCGAGCCACAGAGGAGTTCGAGTTGTGAAGTAGGCATGCTAAAAGAGTACGACTTCAATTGGCCGGAACGTCTTCCATTGAAAGGGCATCCATCCAGCCGACGGTCTAGGCTCACTTCTGATAATAGGTACTTATCAGAAGTGAGAACCCTGTTCCGGGCCTGTGTGACGTAGGCGAACTCTTGGGGCTGTTCAGTATCGTTGCTGCATCGAAGATCAGCGCCATCAAGACGTTAACGAAATCTTAACGACGGCGGCTGCGGTCCCGATCATCTGATAACCTGGGCAAAGCGGACGTTCAGATCGCGGGGCTCTTGGTCGCAGAATGGCCCGGAGCTGACTCTAGCTGTTCCGGGGCAGCATAGTTTGTATCTGCCTCATTCCATGGGTCCTATTCGCGGAATCTGCTCCCTTGCGCAAAGGTGCAGGGAATTTGCAGTCCTCCGCGTAACCGCAGCGGACAACCAATTCGTTGATCGGTCGCGTGGAACCGCTCGACAGTCGTTCTTATCTGATTTCCTTCCATCAGGACAGGTGAACGATCCTGATGTAGGACCATGCAGAGCCAGCTATGGTTTGTCCGCCTGGAGATGCGGCGGCTCCTGATTGGTAGTCCCGACCAGGCGGAGAGGCTGGGAAAAGCTCAGTTCCCGGTCTCTCTCTTAGGTTTTGGAAACCATATGGCCGTCTCGTCGGGAACGAAGCGTAGCAGATCGCATTGACCCAGTACGAAGGCCTGTTGCCCCCTTGGCTTTCGTCTCTTCCGAGCCCCTCGTGTTCTCCCGTCGCGAGGGGCTTTTTCTATGGCCATGCTGAAACCGTTCCCGGCTGGACCAGTTGCTCGCCGCGAAAGCTGTCACGCATCCTGCCTTCTTCATGGACTACGAGGCCTCCTCACCCACTAGCAATAGCGGACGGGGAGGCTTTTCTTTTGCTCGCCGCCAGCATAGCAGTTGTGAGTATTCGCAGACCTTCTGGGACGCTCGCGGGAGCCGGCTTGACTAGGTTTTTACTAGGACCAGGACCCATAAAGGAGTTTGAGCGGGCGGCGCTTTCGTGCTTCGCGACCTCGTCGGGAGGCCAGGGATGAATCGAAATCGCTTCTGGCTCACGGACCAGCAATTCAAGTAGATCGCGAACCATCTACCCACCGGTACGCGAGGGAAGCCTCGGGTCGATGACCGCCGCGTGATCAGCGGAATCATCCATGTCCTCAGGTCTGGCGGGCGCTGGGTCGATGCCCCCAGCCTCTATTGACCGCACAAGACCCTCTATATCCGCTTCGTCCGCTGGGCGGCCAAAGGGCGTGTGTGCCAACCTGTTCCACACGCTGGCCAATGCCGCCGGCCATCCGCTCACGTGCTGATCGACTCCAGTGCCGTGAAGGCGCACCGCTCGGCATCGGGCGTTGAAATGGGAGCAGAAGAAGGCGCTCGGGCGTTCACGCGGGGGCTCGACCAAGATCCACGTGCTGAAGAACCACTAATGCCGCCCCATTGCCCCTCTGCTGACCGCGGGACTGATAGCCGACGGCACGGCTGAAGGCGCTCCTCGAACACTTGCCTGCCGCATGGGTCCTGGATGGCGACGAGGGCTACGACACCAACCATGTCCGGCAGCAAGTTATGACAGCCTCATAGGCGGCGAGCGCCTCTTCGCTGCGCACGCACTTTGTTGTGCCGATAAGAATTGTTCAGGCGCAATCGCTGTTTCGAGCGCGTCGTACTTGCTTCATAGTGCGCTTCGCCGTGGTCAACTCGCTCCCGGATCATCTCCCATTCTGAGAACTGAGAGAGGCAACCAGCCCTTCGCTTTACTTCAACCTCCTGTGGGTGTAGCATTGCGCCAACGCGTAGTGGAGCGGCCGTGCTGTCCCGTTTCATTCTTTCCGCTGCAGTTTTGACACTGACTCTGCCCGGCGCTCATGGCCAGAGCGCGCTTGTCACTCCTGACTGGTCCGATCCCGCTGCGTCGCGTTACCTGGAAAAGCGTAATAGTGGCGCCCTGCCCCCAAGTCCTTTGGAAGAAGGCTTAGCCGAGCCAAGCCCGCAGTTCTCGCTCCCAGTTTTGGGCTTGAGAGAAGGCTTCGCGGCCGCGGAACCTGGACTAGATCCCGCGGGCGGCTTTATCGATCCACTGTCGATGGCCCCGGATGTTGAGTGGTGGCCAAAATGCGCAGCCACAAACGCTAAGCCCGACTTCGCGGCCGACCCGAACGGCACATGGTACAGCGCCACGTTCAATTTCGGCTGCATCACAGTTGTTGTAGCAGGCGATCGTAATTCAGACTCTCAGGTTCCCGCGGAACTGCGCGACGAGTTGAGCGAACGCCGGGGTGACGTTGCATCACCACTCGACGAGGACGACGACCCGGATAGTGTTCTCTCAGTCACATATGAGATTGTGCGTTTCAATGTACCGTACGTCGTTACCATTGAGTGCACCAAAGAAAGCGCAAGTTTTTGCCGGAACAGGTCGGCTCACCAGGTCCTGTTGGCGCGATTGAGCATCCTCCAAGGAGATCCGCGGCCATGACGCGTCTCTCACGTGGTTTGGTGGCTGCCGTTTCCCTCATTGTCGCGCCGCCAAGCCCGGCGGCGGCGCAGGAAGCGTTCCTGTATCACTCTCCTGGAAATTTGGCAGTCGGCGCGGGGCGCGAAAACGACCGCACCATCTATCTACCCGGCCTGCTCTTCCCGCTCGCCGCCGGTCCCGCGTTCGGCAACGCCCATGCCTACGCGAATAGCCAGATACATCCGTCCGGAGGTCCGGGTAATTCGGAAGAGAATTACGCCTACCCTTGGCGCGACACCTACTGCGAGAAGCGATCGTGGGACATGCCCCTGTGTCCCGGCAAAACCGGTCACCAAGGCTTGGACATCCGGCCGCAGAGGCCAGAGCGCAACGCCTTCCCGGCGCTCGCAATGGATAACGGCGTGGTCACGTCGATCACGAGCAACACAACGGTTACGATCCGATCAAACGCTAATTACTACTGCCGCTACCTACATCTCGACCGCGACAGCATCACTCAGGCCGGGCTTAAGGTCGGTGCCGCAATCAGGCGGGGCGACGTCGTCGGGAAAGTCTCCAACATCATGGGCGGCATTCCCAATACGACCATTCACCTCCATTTCGACTGCCACAAGACGATCAACGGCCGCACCGTTCGCCTTCCGATCTACGCATCGGTCGTCGCTGCTTATCGCCGCGCCTGGCAGCTAGACCCACTCGATACCGGCGGCAGCCTCGGCGTCGATCCAATTCGGGAGTTGAGTATTGGCGCGAAGGTATCTTTGCGCTCCGACTCGGCCGCCGACGCCAAGCTCCCGAAGTCAATACGCACCAAGAACTTCGGCGCGATCACACCCCAAACCGAGCCCGCATCATGGCCGCTGTATATCCGCAGATGGCCCGACCTCCTGCCAGACGTCGAGATCAGAGATGCGTTCGGCAAAATCATCCCAGCTTTCGCCAGTCCGGAAGCAGGCGTTGGGCTCTGGTGGTACTGGATAGTGCAGCGCGCGGGTTTCGGCGCGGCCGGAACCGTGTCGTTCGAGAAAATCGCGGTCAAATACTCGGGGGCGTCGAGCCCAAGCGAGCCGGTGGTCGCCAAATACGCCGGCAACTACTCGGGAACGGCTGAGAAGCCCGGTCTGTCTAGTCTCTACTTCGGCCGTTTCGTTAACCGGGCGGAGGACCTGAACCTGGCTGACGCGGAAGTCCGTTGGAATATCGCCCGCACCATCTTCCATTATGAGGCAGGCCGGCAAGATGTTGTCGATCGGTCGACGTTCGACCGCGGCATCCAGCTCGCGAACATGATCCTGCAGAAGGGCTTCGACGCGCCGCTTCCGGGACCCGTCACCGACCCGTCAACGCCGCTGCCCCCGGGAGTGCAGGCTCCGCTGGCCGCGTCGGGCGGAAGCCCGGTCGCCGGGACCGCACCAAGCAGCGGCATGGAGATTGTCCTCGGCCGCTACGTAATCCGGGTGGGGCAAACAGTTGATAGCGCGGCGCTGTCCCGTGTGCTCGACGTTCTCGAAAGCCGGCGCTAACGAGAAGGCGAACAGTGATCCCCGACGCCTGAACGAAGATCAGCAGCCCGTTGTGGAGAACATGGCCACCCGCACCTCCACGTGGATTAATGCATGTTGCGACTGCGCGCTCTCGTTTCGGCACTGGACCGAGTTTGATAGTTGGTGGCGCGAGCACATAAAATATGAAAGTTTCCCGTCGGTTTCGGAACGAGACTTCGTCAGGCACTACCTGGGCGCGGCGTCACTCGGGTGGTGGAGCTCAGCAAAACGCTCTCCCGTCAAGGAAGCAAAACATGGCGCCTCTACTATGGTTGGGAGCCCCGCCGACCCATTCAGGCTGCTTATCGTTGGCAGACTTTGCGCGTCGGCGTGGGTTACGAGTACATATGCGGGCACACGGCGCGGCGCGCCCGGAGTGATTGTTTCGACCCAAGGCGAACTGGTCGGACAAAGGTGAAGGCGCTCGGGGCGCTCGCGAAAGAGCTTGAAGGCTACCTACGTTTACTTATGCGATTGGGGCGCCGCGAAACTCTGTGCGGGATCCTCAAGAATGGCGACCCGCTCCGCGACGGTGCCCATGTCGCAGCGTCGTGGACACCCTTCTACCCGTCCCACGCGAGGAGAGCTGAAGTACAAGAACGCAGTACCTCGTATAATAACCGCCAAAATTTGATACGCCCTATCGCCGCGGGCTTGAATAAGGCAGGCTTTCACATAGCATGTGGACGCTCACCTGAATTATGGAGCTCAGACACATGTTCTCGAGTTGCCGAGCGCTGCGCTTCCTCGCCGCCGTGGTTACCTTCGTCGCTGGCACGCATTCCCTTTCTCATGCGCAAGATGCCCAGCCGCTGCCCGAATTGGACCAGGGCTGGTCGAATGAACAGCGGAACTCGTGGTGGGGAGCGACACAGGGCTCTCGCCTGATCCCACTCGATTGGTTCAACGCACTTGAGATTTCGGGCGGGCAGGATCGCTTTGCCTCTATCGCCGTCATGAGCCGGTTTGGGTATCTCCGTCGCCCAGGAGCTCCGCCCGAATGGCTGCCGATCGGGTTTGCAATTGATGATCAATCGGACGACAGACTTCAACGGACGAAACTGCGGTGGAAAGCAGGGCAGGGAAACAACGAAAAATGGCTTGGTCTGACTTGCTCGGCCTGTCACACAGGAACCTTCAGCCACAACGGAAAGACATATCTTGTCGAAGGCGCTGGAGGACTGACGGATTTCCAGAGCTTCATGGAGACCTTGAACCGTTCCCTTGAAGAGACGCGCAGCGATAAGCAGAAGTGGGATGCGTTTGAGGTACGCGTCCTAGGTCGCGACAAGACGGACGAGAACGTTCGAAGACTTGCAGAAGCGTATGACGCACTATTGGCGTGGCAGCTCAAGGAAGAGAACATCAACGCCACCCCGCTCCGCTACGGTCCTGGCCGCATAGACGCGTTCGGGCACATCTACAATAAGGTCGCCCTGACGCTCGCCCCTAATAAGGCGAGGCAAAATCCGTCGGATGCCCCAGTGAGCATTCCTTTTATTTGGCGAGCTCCGCAATTTGACCGCGTGCAGTACAACGGCATGGCGCCGAAGGTGCCGATCCTTGGAAGCTTCGATGTTGGGGCCGTCGGCCGGAACACCGGCGAAGTGATCGGTGTGTTCGGGGACGTGGTTCCGAATGCAAATCCAGGACTAGTCAACGGCTTTGCGTCGAGTGTCCTTGTTACCCAACTGTCGCAACTTGAAGACGTTCTCTCGGAGCTCCGTCCTCCTCGCTGGCCGGCCTCCATCTTAGGCGCGGTCGACCAAGCCAAAGCAGATCGGGGAAGGGCTTTGTTTGACTCGCGCTGCGCGTCCTGCCACGAGCCCGTGAACCGCACCGACGTGAAGACCCGGCTCACCGTCGAGATGAGCCTCTTGGATGGATCAGGCAGAAACACAAGGACCGGGAAGCCGCTTCCGCCCCCGGGAACCGATCCTTGGATGGCCTGTAACGCATACGCGTACAAGTCCTCACCTGGCATCGTCAGCGGCTTCCGCAGTCGGGTGTTGACTGAAGACGAGATGATTTCCACCAGCGAGGAGGAGCGACTCGCTATGCTCCTCAAGGTCACGGTGGGTGCCGTGATCATGGACAAGAAGAAGGACATAGCATCGGAGGCACTACGTAAGCTCTTCCGCGTGCGAGCTCTGCCGGACGTCGAAGGAGCGCTAATAGACGTGCCCCAAATCAGCGAGAATCCGGGTCGCTCTCCCGCCAAGCAAGCCCAGCTGGTCGATTGCATGAGATCAAAGGATCCGAATCTCGGCTACACCAGCCGACCGCTGAACGGGATCTGGGCGACGGCGCCTTTCCTGCACAACGGTTCTATTCCCAACATGTACGAATTGCTACTCCCGCCTAGGCAGCGATCGCAGGCCTTCTTCGTTGGGACACGGGAATATGATCCTCAAAAGATGGGCTATAAGACCGATCGCTCCTCGGCCGGCAATACGTTCGAGTTTCGATCGCAGTACGACCAAGGCCGCCTAATTGACGGCAACAGCAATCTCGGTCACGACTATGAGAACGAGAAGCTGACCGACGACCATCGCTATGAGTTGATCGAGTACCTCAAGCAACTTTGAAGGGGAGGGTTGAGTGGCTCGACTTTCCCGGAAGCTTGGCGGCGGTGCATTGCTAGTCTCCGGCGGAGCCATGGTCGCGTGGCTCTCCGCGGCGACTCCGGATAAATCGGACGAAGCACAAAGGGCCGCGGTTACGGCGATCGCGGATCGTGCGCTTGCGGAGATGAAGCGGCATTATCCAGAGGGAGCGCAGACGTTCGTTCGCCGTGACGCACACGCGAAGGCACATGGTTGTGCACGGGCAAGGTTCTCAGTCGTATCCGACTTGCCCGCAGAGCTCCGTGTTGGATCATTCGCTACTCCAGGCCAAGAGTACCGTGCTTGGACGCGATTCTCGAACGGCTCCTTTACGCCCGGAGATGACACTGGGCTTGATGGCCGCGGCATGGCTCTCAAAATCCTTGATGCGACGTCGAGAGGACAGACGCATGACATCTTGATGATTAATCACCCAACCTTCTTCTCTCCAGACGCGGTGGACTACCGAGACTTCGCAGAGGCGGGCGCTCTCACGGGTGACCTGCAAGGGCTGCGCAGGTACTTCCTACCTAGCGCGAACCCTTTCGATTGGCGAGTGAGGCAGGCTGGTATCGCCTACAGGATCGCAAGCGCCCCGATTTCATCACCTCTCACCATCTCGTATTTTTCAATGGCGCCCTTCGCTTTCGGTCCCAACCAGGTAATCAAATACTCGGTCCGCCCCTGCAGCGGGAACCCGCCCCCGTCCAATGAGGAGCGTGGTCCGGACTTCCTACGACGGGAACTCTCTCGCGGACTGGTCAGCAGCGATGCTTGCTTCGACCTTATGGTCCAATTGCGGAAAGGCTCGATGCCCATCGACGATCTGACCGTCGAGTGGCCGCAGGAGGAGGCGCCGCTTCGGCCAGTGGGTCGGATTACTTTGTTACGGCAGTCGACCGACACCCCGGCACGCGATGCATTCTGCGAGAGCACGGTATTTAATCCGTGGAATGCGCCGGAAGTGCACGCGCCTTTGGGATCCATGAACAATGTCCGAAGGGCTGTGTACGACGCGATATCGGCTTACCGGAAGCAGCGGAACGGCGTCATCGGAATAGATCCCTGGAGTGCATGGGAGAACCTGTAATCGCGGCGTGTCCGTATGGTCTTTCATTGCAGCCGCGTGTGGTGGCGTAGACGGCGGGCGCGAGCTAGCAAGCTGAGGCGTAGGTGGCGTCGATTGAGGTTGTAGTTGCTGCGCCAGGGCTTGTGAACCGTGCGGGCGTGCGGCAGCGAACGAAGCGAAGCAGGAACTCGTTCAGGAGCTCGTCGCGTAGACGTCCATTGAAGCCCTCGACGAAGGCGTTTTGGGTCGGATTGCCTAGTGCAATGCCACCGAACTTAGCTTTCGACTTGTAATAGGCTGCCTGGCTAGTGCCGTGCTGCGGCAGACATCCGTAGGCGTGGCTCCCGCCTCATGCTCCTTTAGGATCGCAATGATCTGCGCTTCCTTGAAACTGCTCATTGCATGATCTGGCTTAGCCAAGAGGCCGATTTCCAGTTCGGCGCGGAGTGTCCGTGGGGCAATGTCAGAAGCAACTCTCCTCTGCAAGGATCATTTCCTTGTGCGACTCTGACTATCCAGCCATTCAGAAGTCCGCTTGAATGCAAATCGTTATTGAGTGATCCCGTAGCTGGCTCGGATGCGAACCCGCAGAGTCAGCTCGCCCGGCGCGAGCGGTGCGGCCAAAGCGTCCGAAGCTCCACCGCCGTATTCGCGCGTCGGCGAAGGGCCTTCTTCCGAAAGTGAAATCAATGGGCCAAGGGGGTGTCCAGCCCGTTTGGCATATAGTTCCGCGCGCTGGCGCGCATCGTCGAAGGCGTGCTCGCGGGCAGCATTCAACGCAGTCGCTGGATCCGCAATATCAAAACGGATTCCTCCGACGGCGACAGCACCCTTGTTAACAGCTCCGTCAATAAGCGTGCCCAATCGGGAGATATCGCGCACCTTTAGATGGATACTGCTTGATGCGGTGTACCCTAGCAAACGGCCGCTTCTAGCGTCCAAGCCGGGCGAGGAAGCATAACGGGGCTCGAGCTGTAGGTTGACGGTTTGAATATCGCGCCAGTCAACTTTGTCCTGCTGCAGTTTACTGATAATATCTTCTGCTTTCTGACTATTTGTTTGAAGCGCTTCCGACGCTGTGTCGGCCTGTGTGGAGATTCCTAATACGACGTGCACAAGATCCGGCACGACAGTCGACTGTCCTTCACCTATTACCACGAATGATCGCTGTCCATCAGCTCCAAAGGCAGGATAAGAACCGATTATCGCCGCGATCGCACTCCACACGAGAATGGACTCTAAACGCATTGAGTTTCTCCTTAACCGCAACAACGAACCGCCGGGCAGGCCCGGAGAACGCCTGCCGCAAGCTAGCTTCCGCGGCGGTTCGGCCGGAAAGGCTCTCGTCGGACGAAGCTCATGGTGCCTCACCGATTTATTGTTGCCAGTCCAAAACCTCCTTTTTTAATGTCGCTGGAAGGTGTTCGATGATGGCGCCAATCCTAACCCCTTTGTTCTTTCTGTCACATACGCCCTCGCTGTTTACGGTATGGCCGGAATGATGAACCCCTACGACGAACCCTTCCTCATCGAAAACCGGGGCGCCGGAGCTTCCACCTTCAGTGTCGCACTCATGCAGGAAATCAATGTCTGATTTCTTCTCGAACCAACTCGGATACGTGCTGGCTACAATTCGGCAATCTCTCTGGGTTAAATATTTAACACGACCCAGAGGATGATGGATTATGCGGATTGCCATACCCTCTTGTAGTGATGATCCTGGCTTGATGCGGGCAATAGGAGGCGCGCCGATTGACTGCATCATCGGCCGTACCCGGAATATCGCATAGTCCCGATCTTTGTCGAATAAAACGTTTGGCCCGCCGCCAAAGATTGGGGTTTCGGACCAACCATATTCGTTGCTTAGCTGGTCCCCATCCCATGAAAAATCAATCACTAAGTTACGTAATACATCGTTCTCCCAAAAAGCTGAGGTCTCGGGAGCACCGCCGCAATGCCAGTTCGTCAAAAACAAATCCGGAGCGATTAGGAATCCAGTGCATGTCCATGCTTTGTTTGTAGAAAACACAATCATCATACCCACACTCTCGCCAAGCCTCCGCGTACGTATTGGCGTGTCAGTGCACTTTGTTATTTCGGATGAGCAGATGTCCTGCTGATCTTGAGTTCGGGGGCACAGCAGACACTGCCATTTTATGGAAGCTCGATTTTGGACGGAGTAATAGGTTACCTGAGGTTGTTGCGCCACGAGGATGGCGCCATTGATCCGCAAGAAGGGTGATGGATTCACACCGCGCGCCTCGAGAATGACCCTACCGCTTCCTCCTTCGAACCGTCGTGACCACACCGCGGTGTTCCCGGCAGGAAAATCTTTCGGGCCGATTATTTGTAAGGGTTGTTGGATTTGGTCATCATAAAAGACGAGGCGCCAGTCCTTGGGAGCGGTTTTATAAACGTTGAGACGTACCCGGAAGTGACGGAGTAGCTCATTGGTGGGCAGACTCACTCCCGCAGGATTGCCGTCGGGCGTGAGCTGCTGCACGAAATCTTCTCTGATAGATCCTATGTTCGTGACGTAGTGTCGGTTCTCCGGCCCGCCGCAATCATTTTGCGCTAGAGCAGCGCAGGCAACGCTGGCGAACATCGTGGCCGTTGTGACCAGTAGGAGCGAACCTTTCTGAGACGAACTTACTGGCCCCCGCATTGGCCCGACACCCCAGGATCATCGAAGAGGACTAGGTCCTGTATTTCAGAAAGACGTAAAGCCTTGCTTCCGATCTGAAGAACCGGATCAGAAGCAGACGGCGACGTTGAGGCAGCCACCAGAGGGCTACGAAGAACAACACCAGGCTTGGTATTGTCGTCTTTGTGGTATATCACCCATCTCTTTGCGCCCCCCAATGGGATCTGAACGATCCGCCTCACGTATTCCACTGGGATAGGTTGGTACTCTTGCGCCGATGCGGTTCTCACCTGCAAAGTGTCAGAGCACCACTTAAAATCTGAGATGCTGACTCTAGAGTATGTACGTTCAGCTTCCGCCTGTTGCTGTAAATAGATGTAACCTGGGTGGAGCAGTGCTAGCTTCACGTCAGCCAATCCCGTGGCAACGTGATCATTTGAATTGTCTGCCGGAAGTACGGGCATAGACGTGAGCTGGAGAGCTTCCTTTAACCGGGAAGTGACGCGGTAGTACCTTGAGTAGCAGGACCGCATCTTCGTTGCGAGACCTCCGACATACGCGGCGGCTTGTGAGGTGCCATAGGCTCGGATAGGCTCGTTGCCTACTCCGAAACCGGGTAAGCCGCCGACCCATTCGCCGCCTAAGTTCTCGACATAATCTACTCCTCCCGGTGCGATAATGTGTGGACGGTACGCACCACTCCCCCGGTGAGCTCGCGGCCAAACCTTGCGGTTAGCGGCATCAGCCCTTTGCAAGGAGCAGCGTTCGCACGCCGAGACGAGCACTACATTCGATTCGTCAGCGAGCGCTGCTGGGAGGGCTATGGACTGGGCTCCAAAAGTCGTCGTTTTGCTAGGCTGCGCAACTTGGCTCGCATTGGTGGGTTGGCCTATCGCGGCCACCCATAGCCAGTCATGCGATTGGGAGATTCGTCGCCTTCCTATGTGCCGCTTGAGAAGGTCACTTCTTGCGGCATCTTGACTGGGTATGTCACCCACCTGTGGGCTGACATCACCTGGTATCTCGCATGGGTTCGATCCATTAGGCAACGCAATCGCAAATTCATCAAGGAGCGATTTTTCGTAGCACATCTGGCTTGTTAGGATAGCGACGCCGTTCCGCTTATTGCTATAGAGGTTTCTTACATTGTCGTAGATTTCCTTCTCCCGTAATCCCGGAGCATTGCTAATTAGTTGTGGCAGTACTCCAGGGACAAAGCCCACAAATCTGTTGGAGCCAGCGATTATCTGAGCCATCAGGGTGCCGTGGTGTCGCCGATCGAACGGTTTCCACGCACATTGTGGAGGAGAACTCGAGAGCGTTAATGCTCCTTGGTCGATCGATTCCTCAAAGAGAACGGGCGTCACCTCGGATCGATTGCAGACAGAACAATGCTGGCAAGCGAGTGTCTCACACGATCCGCTGCAGGCTCCACAAGACGCCTCCGCGGTGGTATCAAAGTCGCATTTTAGGTCTGGCAATTCTATGCCGGAATTTGGCATTTTCTTCTCTTCATACGGGAGCTCCTCCAAGAGCATCCCGTAGTGGCCCATTGCACCAGCCGCACATATCGCGTCTCGGGAACTGACCGCATGGCTCACTGCAACGGCGTTCGGGTTGACTCCACGACGCGTCGTCAGCGATTTTGCTAGGCCGTCCTCGACAGTTACGCTAATCCCAGGATCTTTCTGCGCGAGCGGCTCAAGGGCTTGAGTGATCGCTTTGAGCTCTATTTGGCTTACAGGGATAGAGGCTACATACTGTCGCCACTCGATCTCGTACGTGATGATCCGCTGGTCCGTCCGACTAGTCTGCCGCCGCTTCTCAGCTGGTGGGTCTTCCTGACGCACGTCCAATCTTATGGCGTCCACGCGTGTCATCAGCTGTTCGAAGTCTCGAACGGCCGCAACATCACGCTGCAGGATCGAACCGCTCGCGATGTCGACAGAGCTGTTAAACGTGAGAATAGGATATTGCCTTTTTCCCTCTAGATCACGGCGTAAACTCAGGAAGGGATTGCATGCCGCAGCGCCTCGCGATTGTTCGGAAGTAACCGCCTCGGAGAGGCCCAAATCTCTGATGTAGGTTCGGCAGCCTTCTTCATCCCCTAGATTGTATTCCTGGTAGGGTAGCCGCTTATATGGTCCCACTATCGTGCGTATTACGTTAGACGCAGTGGAAAGAACTTGCTTTCCTTCCAACTCGACCATCACGGTCGCAAAACCATAAACAAGTTGGTGAGATTTTATATCGCGGTCGGAGAGCTTCATCTCCAGCGAACCTCCACCGCCGCATTGATAGTGCATCACAGATTGCGGATCATACGAACCCGTTACGTACGTCGGCGGCTCGATTTGGGGGCAGTTAGGCCCCGCCTCCGGAGAAATATGTTCGTGTCTATATCCGAGCACATGTCCTAACTGGTGTCGTAGAACCCCAGCGGGACTGAGAGTGCTTTTGAAGAATGTCTCCCCAATGGAAATGATCCTCGCATCGGGCGGAGAACTAGGAAGAAAACTTGTCGCCACTATCTCAGTTGGGTCCTTAGTATATCGGACGACAAATTTTACTTTGTTTGAATCTGGACTGACGTCAAATTCAGGCCGATGCACGAACCGGATTCCACAATGGAGACAAGCGCGCTCCCAATCTCCGCCAGCCTCAATCATAGCTCTAGCTACAACAGCGTACTGTTCTTGGGTGAAAGACGCCTTGTCTATTGCGTAGGTAAGGGTCCGTTCCTCCGGAAGGACCCAGTAATCAAGCTCACCGTTTACGACATTCACGTTCAAGCTTAGGTCAGGATGATATGAGTCTCGGCGTTCCTTTTTTTCGTCGGCAGGCTGCAGGCCCAACGCACGTTCGAACCGCGCTCGGGAAAGCCGCTCCCACTCCACCTTGAGTTCTAGTTCGGAGAGCCAGTAGCCGTTGAGCAGAAATCGTCCGTTCGAGTGTTTCAGGCTGTCTCTGAAGATCTTATAAGGGTCTTTAGTTCCCCTGGGCGGCCCCTCATCTGCAGAACAAATCCCTATGGCCGAAAGGCTAAGAACTACAAGTAGGAACATCCGAAGGCGGCGGAACAGCGCAAGGTTCATGACGTTCCCTCCTCCTTGCAGTCCGGCTCATTGACAGATCTCAGTATAAAACTTTCTGTGAGACGTCTGGTCGGCTTGTGTAAGTTGAAAGGTGAACGAGCCTACTGTGATCCCGTCGGCTTGGCAAGGGTAGTGCATCACAGATTTTGGATCGTAACGTCCACCAGCGATCCTAGCCCACTCTTTGCTTTCCGGCTTGAAAAAGCAAAGGAATGGCGCCTCAGGACGGATGTGCTCGTGCCGGTATCCTAATATATGCCCAATTTCATGACGGAGAATGCCTACTCTACTGTAATTTCCAGTATAATACGCTTGCGTCACCTGCAAATACCTTTTTGCTTGTATGTCTTTTGGAAAAAAAGCCCGTGCGATGAGCGCGCCTTGGTAGCCTACATACTTCACTATGAAGTTCGCATCGCCCTCGCTAGGAGCCGGAATGTTCAAGCGCCTGAACGTTATTCCGCACTCAGGGCACACCTTCTGCCAGTCCGACGTTGCTGCTTCCACTTCAAGAGCAATCGCTTCATAAGCACCAGCTTCGGGTGCCTCAGCAAAGGACTGTCGATCGATTGCGTAGGTAAGCTGGCGTTCCTCTGGAGACCGATAACAGGTTGGAGCGCCATCTTTCGTCATCACAATCAGCTCGCCTTGCTTTGCTGACGGAGGCCAAGGTTCTTTACCATTTAAGGCATCGCGACGTTCTCGCACTAGTTGCCTCAATTCGGCATCTGTGAGGATCATATCGCCTTCAACCACATAGTACCCATCTTGGGTTTGTGGAAAGTGCGCAAGAAGCTTCTCGAAGCTTCTCTCAAATTCGTCAGGCTTACCAACGGCCTCTGTTGCGAGCTGCAAAGCTTTCTCGAAGGACCTATCATGCTCTTGGGCATTGGTCACGGTGACAGTCCACGCCACAATGAACATGCTAATCAGGACACACCATCTCGCGTGCTGCATGGGCACCTCCCACCTGACATGCGCAAGTTTGTCACCACTCGACGTGTGCAGGCAAGTTCTATTTAGGTGAACGCAAGGGCACGCTGGCGAGCTTGGCTATATATTCGAGTAGGCGCCAACCGGAGGAAGCCGAGAGTCACGAAGAGCATCGTCCCGTAGGAGAGGGCTCCCGCGCGTGCCGTCCCTCACCGGCGTGCTCGGCGTGAAGAAGGACTCTAGGTTGAGAATGCGCTCGAACTCGCTGGACCCGAACATCAGAACGACGCCCATGGGTACTGTGAGCGGGCAATAGCAGTAGAAGCAGGTGTGCTTTTGAGCCCTCAGGGCATCGCCTCGATGCATCACGTAGAGCGCGCGGTTTACCCCAGTCGGCTTCGTCGGCGGGGAAGGGGCGTGTGCGGGTGTTTCCTTGGACTGCGTCGGCACCACAGGCGGGGCGGGCATCTTTGCCTCTCTCGGTCGCTTCGGTAGCCGCTTGATAATAAAACGATCCCCCGCCTCGGCCATCACCAGGTCAAACTCATATGGAAGCTTATGCCGTTTGACGATATGGGCCCAGAGCGATCGGAAGCCGCCGGCGTCGACTGCGCAATATGGGCAGCGGTAGATTGTCATGCTGTGATGCTTCTTGGGTTACCCGGACTCCTAGAGGAGTTCTATGTCCACTGCCTCTTCCTTGGCCTGATCGTATCTGCGGGGCTTCCTTTAGCATAGGTATGCTCTTGTTTTCAGGCCACCCTGCAAGCGTTCATTGCTGTAACCGGAGAAGTAACGAGGCCGATTTCGACAGGCAGCACCCGTCGTAGCACAGGGTCCGACGAGCTTGCATCATTGACAGACAATTGCCCTGGATTGCCGCCCTCGAGCGTGCTCCTTAGGGTTGCCCGGAGACATCGAACCCAATGTCCAATACAAATCCTCTACTCGCCCATGGGCGCCCTTTTTCAAGGCCTTCATGAGGACATCAGATGCAATGCTCGTCACGCCTAAGCGGATCTTTTCCGACAGCGTCTTTCCTTACAGACCATATGTTCACCTTGCGGTCTCGGGCACGTCGTGACCGGGCCGAAGCTGTTGGACGATCGTTCTCTCACACGAGCTTTCGTCTCCGCAGAGCCAAGAGCTCAGCCTGAAGATTGATGCCCCCTCTGCTGATCATGCGCACAATGAATCGGTAGTAGCCTCCGGCATTTCGAATGCGGTTTCGTCCGCTCGCAACATCGTCGTCATAGAGCTGTAGAACGTAAATGACCGCGGCTGCTGCAGACAAATCACCAATGGCCCGGACAGCCTCATCCCATGTGCTGGGATGAGCCCCTAAGGAGGCTCGTAGGTAACGGCCAGCTGAAACCACATCAGCAGCGTTTCGGATCACATGCCCGTAGTAAGAGATCACAGGGCAAGCCTCGACCACCAGTGCCGGAGAGATCTGCGTAGAACTCGATCGAGCAATCGTGCGCGGTTGAGACGCGTCAGTGCTGTTGTCACAAGTCTCACTAGGAGATCCGCTCTCTGCTTCAATATGCCGGCATTCGGTGCCGTCACAGCCTGCCTTGTAGAAGGCGTCCTCAGCAAGGTACCGAGCCTCCTGCCACGCGTCGGCTAGGCCTTCGGGGAGGGATGATCCAGACCTCCTGGGCGTTCTGGCTTTCAAAACCTCCATGCGCTGCTCCAGATCTAATCGGTCAACTTCGGGAAAGTGCTGGGCAAGAGCGCTCAGCGCCTCCTCTGTTGCCCGACGGCAGATCGTGATTTCATCGAACGTTCGCTTGCGAATGTCCTTGAGCCGCTTCTGCTGGGCGATCGTTTCAGCCCACTCTCCGCGCCTGGCATAGATTGGGGTCAGGTCAAATCCGAACGCGTCAACGACCACGCCAGCTTCATCCCGGATGGCGTAGCGCTTCCCATTAGGCGAGTCCTTTGGAACCACGAGCCTGAGGTCGATCAGGGCACGGATTACGTTACGGATAGAGCGCTCGGACAGGCCTGTGGTCGCCACCAATCGGGCGTTAGACGGCCACACCAGGAGCCGGCCTGCCTTCTGCTCACCCCAGCATGCCACCAACTGACCCAGCACTATGCGCTGGGTGGCGCTGAGCCTAAGCGCCTTTTCGGCCTCTCGGGCGGCAGCTGATAGTTCCTTGCGCGTCACGGTATGCTCGGTTTCGAGCACGAGTCTTCTCGCGGCCAGAGCAGCATGTCTCAGCCGCCGGCCTCCTGACGATGCGAGCTGCATCGTGTCCCTCCAATGTGAGGGCAAAGCGGGAGCGTTCACCGAAACCGATGTTCTTGACAGTCAGCTTGTCGGGGTGGCATAAGGAAGGTGCTTACGTTTCCATACGCCCACCCCCTCGGTGGGTCTCCAAAGGCCCTCGAAGTTTCCAGCTTCGTGGGCCTTTTGCTTTGCCTGGCCTTAGTTCACGGGTTGCTTCTCCTGTTCGAAGAGAGTTGCGAGAGTTTCGGGGGCAGGCTGCCTAATCCGACGGAGCCTCAGTGAGGGCGTTGGTCCGGCCATCGACGTTCGTGAGCGCCAACACGTCAGGCTCCCACCGACCTACCGGGACGATAGGCCTGTGGGAGCGCTGCTCTTGTGGCGCAAAGAACTGGAGCCTGCGCACCCGCTCTTCTCGCAACAGTTCAAGTGATGGCTGATTCGATGTTGCGTGTGGAGTCGATCTGAAATGATTGGGCCATTGTTAACGCAGTTCGCATTGGAAAATTGAATCTGCAGGATTATTGAGGCCGAAAGCGGCGAGTCGAAAGAAAGATAATTGTTCTTCCTTGACTCTGCGAGAATCGCTTTTGACTCAGCGGCTGCTCGATGCGCTAAGATCATTGTCACTGCGGCTGTCCCACGCAGACTCGAAATCATAATTCATCATCTTGAATACTGTCAGCGTCGAGGAAAGCCGACTGGGGCTACCAAGCGTCAGGCTGACAGTCATCACTTGCGAGTGCAGGCGAGGAGCTCTGTCCGCCCGCTCGTCTCGCCGTGGTCACTGTGACGCTAATAGACCACCACTTTAGGCTTGACCAATATCGGGCGCTCAGATGAGTCTCTTAGCAACAAAGCTTCGTTCGAGGGGCTAGGAACGAAGCAAACCAAAGAACATGATGTCTGCACCTGATACTGTCGCACCTGCCGCTGAGCGCCTTCACAATCTTCTGGGATATGTCGAGCAAGTCGTCCGGCTGGATGAGCGACCGGCCCTGCGGCTGTCTGAGCATCGGCTTCCAACCGGACAGACCTTCGTGCTGCACCAGCATGAACTGCATGCCATGCCCGGTGTCCGTCACGACCTAGTGGACGAGGACGGCCCGGTGTGGCTGGCCCTGGAGCGGCTCCGGCGCAGTGACCCGCCTGCGCCTCCCGAACAGGCGGCAGACTGGCTGGAGATCTCCCCCGATCCTGAGCGGGAGCCGAAACTCCGGGACTACCTGCTTCGGACGGTAACGGAGACGGAGCGGGATGAACTTCTGGCCTCCGGAGCCGTGCGCCCGGAGGATGTGGCGGAAGCCATTAAACAGGACGAGACCATTCCCCGCTGGGATGTGCGCCTGCGCCTGGAGGATCGCCCTGATGTCAGGAGCGCCGCCGAGACGTGGATCACCGAACAATGGTTGCCCTGGTCGACGGCGGAACGTCCAGTTCGCCGATCACTGGCGTTGTATCAGAGGCTGTTTGAGGTCACCCAACTCGCCGAACTCGGAGGGGGCGACAAATCCTTAGAACTTGTTTGGGGTATGGGGCTCTCCCGGTGGCTCAGGGATGGCAACGAGGTCGACCTGCCTCTGGTTGAGCGTCTCGTGGAAATCGAGATCGACGATCTTGCCGGTGGTGAGATCAAGGTTCGCCCCCGGGCCGCCACAGCCAGCGTCAACATGCGCCCGTTTGAAGAACTCGGTGTTGAAGGGGCTTCCTTGGCCTTGGACGCGTCTCGTCGGGCGATCGCGGCCGTCGATGCCGATGAAGGTGTCTCACCTTATCGGCGCGAGGGATTCGAGCCTATCCTTCGGGCCTGTCAGGCCCGTCTGGACGCCGAAGGCGTCTATCTGCCCGATCGCCAGGCACTGGCACCCGACCAGCCGGTGCCGGCGGCCGACGAGCACCTGACCGTTTCGGACCGTTGGGTTCTGTTTGCCCGGAGACGATCCGACAGCTTCATCTTGGCCGACCTCGAGAACCTGAAGAAGTCGATCGAGAAGGCTGCCGAGGAGAGTTCGTTGCCGGGTCCGGCCCAGACCCTCGTGATGGGGCCTTCCACCGAGCAGCCGAACGATATCTGGACTCCGCTTGGCAATCGCGTCGGCGAGACCACCGGCGGGACAGCGGAGGCGGCGCCTCAACCTGAGGCTATGGACCTTTTCTTCCCCAAGCCCTTCAACGATGACCAGATCGAGATCGTCCGGCGCTTGGAAGGCACCGATGGCATTGTCGTCCAGGGACCGCCCGGCACGGGCAAGACGCATACGATCTCCAACATCATCTGCCATTACATGGCCACGGGCCGGCGGGTCCTGGTCGTGTCGCATGGGGAGCCCGCCCTTGCGGTGCTGCGAAACCAGCTGCCCGAAGGCGTCCGGGATCTCGCGATCAGCATCACGGCGACGGAGCGAGAAGGATTTAAGCAACTCGAGACGGCTGTGCGCCTCCTGCAGTCGGTCGTCGAGAGCATCAAGCCCAGCGAGCAGTCGCGTCTGATCCGGGACCTGGAAGCCTCGGTCGTTGGCCTCCGGACCCGGCTTGAGGAGGTCGACAAGGAAATCGAGCAGTTTGCTCTGTTGCAACTCGCCCCGACAGCGGCTGGTGAGCGGCCGGCGGAGCTTGCAAAGCGGATTGTCTCCTCGGCAGAGCAATACAGGTGGTTCGAGGATCGTCCGGAGCAGTCTGCGCAAGATGCTGGTCTGTCAGACGACGAGATCTCCGCCCTTCGAGCGGCGCGTGTGACCCTCGGTTCCCGGCTCGAGCACCTGGATTCGGAGCTCCCATCGGTGGAGGATCTGCCCGATGGGGAGGTCATTGCCCGGCTGCATGAAGACCTCGTAAGGTCCGAGCGCTTCGCGGAGGCCGCCGCACGGGATGGCTCACTAACGATCCGCATCGGCTCAGTTGGTGCCATCGGGCAGGCGCTGCGAGGAGCCGAAGCCCTTGAGACCCTCCAGCGTGTTCAGGCGATCGCCAAGGCCAATCCCTGGCTTGAGCCGGTGGCTCAGCATGCGATCGGCGGCGAGCGGGGAACCGGCGCGCTCGATCTGCTCCTGCGGTTTGTGGAAGACGCAAAGCCGATTGTCGAGGAGCGGAAGCGCTATCTGGATCAGCCGGTGGAACTGCCTGACACCTTCGAGCCCGCAGCCGTTGAGGCGACCACGTTGATCGGCCGCCTCGCCAACGGCGAGGAGGTCTTTGGCTTCTTTGCGTTTCGCGAGAAGGCACTCCGGCCGGTCGTGCAGGCCATCAAGGTGCAAGGGCGCGTGCCGGCTGCTCGTGAGGACTGGGATCACATTCGCCAATACCTCATCTGGCGGGAGCAAGTCACCTCATTGAGCGTCCGGTGGCGGGCGCTGGCCGAGGAGATTGGCGCTCCGTCTGCAGGGTCGGCGCGGGAGATCGAACAACTCGTTGGCCTCCTTGGTGCTATCCTCGTGGAGGGCGCTGGCGCCATGCGCACGCTCGAGGAGGTCTTCGGCCAAGTCGTACCTGGAGCGAGCTTGCCTCGGGATCTCTGGCGCGATCCTGCTCGGATGGAACATGCCGAGGAGGCGCTTCGAAATGCGGCGGCGTCTGCACAGCTCGCTGCCGCGCGCGTTGAAGTGTCTCGGCTCGAAGGGCTCTTCTCGGATGCATCAGGCAAGATCGGAAAACTGGCCCGTGACTTGCTGGGCGAGGCGATTGGCCGATCCGATATCGAGGTGGAGACCATTGCCCGGCTCTGGGGCGCCTTGAGGCGTCAGATCGATGACCTGAATCAGCACAAGAACCATCTGGCGCTTGTCCGCACCGTGACAGGCCGGATCCGCGAAGCGGGGGCTCCTCTCTGGAGCCGGCGTCTGGCCACAGAGCCAGTTGAAGGCGAAACGGATGCCTTGATCCCCGCCGACTGGCGTGAGGCATGGGATTGGGCCGCAGCTTCGGCTTATCTGGCGCGGATCGACGACCGGAACCGGCTGCGTAGCCTGGCCGAGGAACGGGTCCGCCTTGATGCGGAAATCAGGAAGACCTTCGAGCGGGTGGTGCGCGAACGAACCTTCTATGAGCTTGGTCGGTCCATGTCTGGGCCGGTGCGCTCTGCGCTGATGATGTTCGCCACAGCCCTGCGCAAGACCGGCAAGGGCACCGGCAAAGGGGCTGTTCGGCACCGCCGCGATGCCCGCAGCGCCATGGCCCAGTGCTATGACGCCATTCCGTGCTGGATCATGCCGACATGGCGCGTTGCGGAGCAGTTGCCTGGCGAGGTTGGCTCGTTCGACCTCGTCATCATGGACGAGGCCTCACAGTCCGACATCCGTGAGGTCCCGGCGCTCCTTCGCGGCAAGAAGATCCTCGTGGTCGGTGACGACAAACAGGTGAGCCCGACAGCTGCCTTCATCGAGAACGCGAAGATCGACCGCCTTGAGCACGGCTTCCTCAAAGGGCAGCCCTTCAAGACGCTTCTGCTGCCGGGATCCTCACTCTATGACCTCGCCAAGGTCATGTTTCCGGACAAGCTGGTCATGCTCAAGGAGCACTTCCGGTGCGTCGAGCCGATCATCCGGTTCTCCATGCAGTTCTACCCTGAGCCGCTGGTGCCGCTGCGCGTGCCAACGGCGCATGAACGGCTCGATCCACCGCTCGTCGACATCTACGTGCCGGACGGGCGCCGCCAGGGGGATAAGCAGAACCCGCGGGAAGCGGAGGTCATCGTCGGTGAGATCCGCAAGATTGTTGAGGATCCCGCCCTTGCTCGTATCGAGGCCCAGGATCGCTGGCGCACGATCGGCGTGGTGTCGCTGATCGGAGCAAAGCAGGCAGCCCTCATCAACCGCATGCTTCTCGATGAGCTCGGGGAAGATCTGATGATGCGCCATCGGATCGCCTGCGGTGACAGTGCCACCTTCCAGGGCAACGAGCGCGACATCGTCTTTCTGTCTATGATTGCTGATCCCAACAGCAAGCAGGCTCAGACGGCAGCCCAGTTCGAGCAGCGCTTCAATGTGGCGCTCTCACGCGCCCGGGACCGTCTCGTGCTCGTCCGCTCCGTTCGCGAAGAAGAGCTCAAGCCTGAGGACCTGAAGGCGCGGGTGATCCGCCATTTCCGCGACCCAGTGGCTGGAGCTGCCACGCCGGCAGGTGACCTTGAGGCCATGTGCGAGTCGGACTTCGAGCGGGAGGTGCTGCGGCGTCTTCTCGAGCGCGGCTACCGGGTCACTCCGCAGGTCGGCGCCATGGGGTACCGCATCGACCTTGTTGTCGAGGGAGCAAACGGGCGGCGCCTGGCCGTCGAGTGTGATGGCGATCAGTACCATGGTCCGGAGCGCTGGGCGGACGATATGCGCCGTCAGCGCATTCTCGAACGGGTCGGCTGGCGCTTCTGGCGCTGCTGGGCGTCGAGTTTCACGCTTGATCCCGATGGCTGCATGGACGATCTGTTCGCGACCCTAGAACGCCATGGAATTGAGCCAAGCGACGGTGCTACCAGCGGTGGGGTTTTCACAGCTCATATCACGGCGCCGGAAACATATGCGAAAGGTGATATGTTCAATTCAAGCGAGACCGAACAGAGAACCCAGCCTCATTCTCAAACCCAGGATGAGATATACGTTAAAAGCGTTGAAGGGTTCGCCGGCTCCGCCAATGGGATCCGCGTTGGTGATCGAGTTATCATCAGATATCTTGACGATAACAAGACAGCGACATTCATATTGAGCCCCACGCGTGATGATCTGACGAATGGCTTCCTGGCGGTAAATTCCCCGCTGGGGAAGGAATTGGTCGGTCTAACTGAAGAAGACGAAACTGAGTTCGAAGTGAACGGTCGTATGAGGCGTGTGCTCATTGTGAGAACTGACAGGTCAGTCGCAACTCACTAGGTGTCTTGGTCGGCTATCCTTCTGAGGTTGTGTAGGACCGCTCTAGCAAGGGCTGAATTCCCGGGATCATGGTAACTACGTTGGTTTACAAATTCTGGTTCAGTTTAAGCGGTCACAGCTATTTACTGAACCGAACTAAGGTTAGTTCCGCTGAACCACACTCAGATTGAACGAAGACCTGTGGTCGCCTGTCATGCACTCTCGATCATGACGAAGGAGGAGAATACAGCGCCGTAGTGGCAGGCCGTCGCCAATAGAACGAAGCCGTGCCAGATTGCGTTTTGAAAGCGTAGGCTATCCCATACGTGGAAGATCACTCCGGCGGTGTAGAGTATGGCACCAGCGCCAAGCAACCACAGGGTCATACTCGGGAAGGCCAGAATGTGATCCCACAGGATAACGCCGCTCCACCCAATCAGCAGGTAAAGGCCGATCGACAGCCGATCGAAACGGCCGGGTAGTGCGATTTTAAGAACAATCCCGGCCAGGGAGGCAGCCCAGACAACAATCATGAGGATCTGCGGCATGAGTGTGCTACTCATGCGGATCAGGAACGGCGTGTAGGTGCCTGCGATCAGAACATAAATTGCCGCATGATCGAAGCGGCGAAGCCACCACTTCACAGGTGAGATCGGCCACATGTTGTAGGCCGCTGAGATCACCAGCACTGCCATCATTGCGCTGCAATAAATAAGAGCCGGGATCAATTCCGAAGGCGATGGATTCGGCAGGAGCCAAGCCACGAGCACCACGACGGCAACAAGCCCTAAGACGACGCCAAGCCCATGGATAATACCATCGGCCCAGAGTTCGGCGCGATCATACTCGAAGCGCCCGGCAGTCGGGTTGTGCATGCCTATTCCCCTACGGCAGTTTCCTGCTGCGTCCACCAGTCGATTGAGGAAGAACATAGGCCGGCCCTGGGCGGAGTGACACGTGGCAGGCGGACCCACCCCCCGGTACAGACCAAATGCCAATTTAGAAGCCGTCGCCCCACTACGCTCCAAATTTTCGCTTGCGCCGAACTTCTGACCCTGAAACCCTAGAGATCATTCGCGGCCTGAATGCCGCGATAGACCTTCACATCTGGATCCGGCAGCCTGTCCAGCCGCGCCGCATAGGCCCCATCGTCCTCAGCGGCCCCTTGAGGGTACTTCCCGATCTTGAGCAGAAACTTCAGCGCCACCTCGTTGGAGCAGCCGTACTGTTGGGCGAACTCCCGGACCACGGACATCGTCTGATCGTCGATACGCTGAAAGGTGTCGGTCATTGCCTGAAGCTCCTGCAAGTACGGATGCTGCGGGTCAGTATCTGGGCCGCCGCTTGGGAAGGGAAGCCCGCTTCCACTTTGGAGGTGTGCGAATTGAAGCCATTTTCCGCCTGGTTTTTCGCACACACAAGAGACCTAACCTCGCCTTAGACACAGGGACGAGGTCGACGGGTTTGAGCGAGCAGGCCTATACAACAGTCATATTTAGCGGAAATGCCGGGCCTTGTTCGGCTTCACACGAGGAGAGAGCGCTCGACCAAGTCGTCGAATCCGTAATTGGTCTTTTTGAGCAGGCGGCCCGTGGCCAGCACACCGCATGGGCTCTCTCTGAGGCCATGGCTTCGATCATGTCGCCGCGCCACCAATGCAGTGGTTTGATGCTGAACGACCGCCAGCGGGAGCGGCTCTTAGGAGCAATCGCTGCTGCGCACGGTAAGGCAATAGACACCCTGCCACCGCTCTGCAGACGCTCTAAGATCACCGTCGGAATGGAAGCCCTCGCGGGTCTGGTGGTCTACTGGGCGGAAAGTGGCAAGCAGCGGGCCGCTTGGCCTCGTGACGGGTATATCGACCTGCAAGCCACAGCCCGGATCCTCCGGAACGACCTCCATAATCTCAGTCTCTTAGAAGGGATCGAAGAGCGGGCGCATCGACGTCGTGCACAGGTGCTCGACTCACTCCTTTTGCGAGCCCCGAACAATTCTCTCCTTGGCAGAGGCTCAAAAACCCAATCCACCGACGAAAGACTCCCAGAATGAATCGGGCGAAGCACAACTAGACTGCCGGCGCAAGTGCCATGCAAGCTAACCGGGGTATCTGATCGGCTCCTGAGTTAATTTGTTGTGATCTGATATGAGAGATCCTGTTGAAGCGCCGTTCGTGCGGCTGAAGCAGAAATATGTCTATGCAGCGTGGTCCGAGCGACTCCATTATTGGAATGGAGACAACGACTTGGAATAACTCTTCAAGGTAGGCCACGGGAGCGGCAGCTACAGCCGGATTCATCGTCTGAATACAGGTTGGAAGCCGACTGGCCAAGAACGGGGGCCTCCCTGTCTCTATTATTCAGATTGGGCTGCTATCAAGTGTTGGGGGCTCGACAACGCTCGCAAAGTTGACGCCGAGTTTGGGAAGCGTATGCGGCAAACCTTCCGGACAGCTGACAGCTCACGCCTTCTCTGTGGAAGGCCGCCGACCGGAAACGGCGATGCTGAGATCTATCGCATCAAGCCAGAAGAGGTGCCGGAACTCGAACGATTTAAGGACGGGGGCCGGATCAACGATAGGTTCTCTGATGCCGCGTTGAGCGCAGTCGCGCACTTCCTTACCCAAAAGATTGCAGTTGAGGTGGACCGCCTAAACCAAGCAGTTGGAAAGCACCTGAGCTCAGAGACCATTGGAAGGTAGACGGACGTGCGTCCTCTCAATGAAATTGTAAGTGAGATCGCTCGGCAAATCTTCGATCACGAGAACAGCCTCAGATTGGCTAAGGATGAGTATGGATTCCAGGATGCAAGAGGGGCAATCTTATCGAGCAATCTGATAATTCCATCGTTACTGCTTAGTGATTTGACTGACGCTAAGTTCAATGGAAGCTGGCAGGACAAACTGACCACGGGTGCTGCGTATGATGGCTCTCCGTTGCGGAAGAAGGAGAGCTGGACGCTATTGTGGTGTCTCGAACGAGCCGCCAGGACTCAGATGCAGACGTTTGGGCTTAGTGGTCTGTACGAGGAGGTTCAGACTGCCGGTTTCTTCGGCGCGCTTGCGAGTAACCTTGAGCTGTTCTCTCAGTTAGATGAGGAACTCAGGGCAACCGGCTTTAAGCTATTCTTCGCTGATTGCAGATCGGACGGCACCGAGACGAGTCTGGGGGCCGACTTCGCTATCATCATTCCAGTTTCCGAGGACGAGGTTAAGCTCGCTCTTTTCCAAGCAAAGAAAGTTAAGGGAACTGGAGTCAGCGATGTTTATCAGGTGGCGGGAAATACGGGGAAATATCAGATCCAGCAGCTCCTAAGATCCGAGGAGAGACTGCAGGAGTTAGCCATCGCCCCATCATCTGACACCTGCGAAGCTCTGAGCCAAAGCCCATTTCGAGACGCAGTCTACTATGTGTTCTGGCACCAATGCGAGCCGTCTGGGCTTCTCCGCCCGACAATCAGACCTGCGCGCAGCGTGAGTGCCGATCTTACCGCAGGGCAACCTGATCGGAGCTACCCCACGACAAAGACTTGGAACGTAGATCCCCTTCATGACTGGATCTATTTCTCAGAAGCCGTTTCGCTACTTCTTGCTGATGAGACTTCTCGGTTCGGTGTCAGGCTCACAAGGGCTAGCGTCCTTAGCTTTCTCAAGAATGGCCCCCGTCCGAGGAGAGTCATAGGTATCCATCCGCCATCTCTGGAATATAAGCTGGGATATTGGGACTACCTTAGTAATAGCCCATGGATCGAGTGCAACTTTTCAGGCTTGGGCTGGAGCAGCGTAGAGAAGCGCGAGATTGCTCCATCTTCATCGCCGTTTGAGATATAAGAGGCGGCCCGAAGCTGGTCCACCCAGTGTTTTCGCTATGGAGCTCAATCTGGTGCTCAGATCGTAACTAGGTTGGAAGGGCGATTTTGGGCCAAGCACAGATTTGTTGACAGAAGATACCGTTTGAGCCTGCCGCCGCCCCCAACCCGCGATGAACTCGCCTACCACGAGGCCGGCCATGCCGTGATTGCTCATCTATCCATTGCTTTCATTCTTGATGGTCCGGTGATTATCGATGACCAAGATGGCAGTTTTGGATACTGCACTGATCCGGACCTAGATCCTAAGGTGACCGTTTATCGGGTCCGCTATGAGCGCGCCGTCGTTGCAGCTGCTGGATATGCGGCGCAGAAGTTGTACAACGAGCGTGCGCACGGATCTTTCAACATCTCAGCTCTGCAACTCGGAGCGAGTGACGATGCCGGGATGATCAGAGAGGATTTCGGTTTCGGTGTGTTCGACGAGTTTGTGGCCATTGCTACCCAACGCTTTAACGAAGATGGCGTCTGGGAGGCGGTTGAGCGTCTCGCGGCACGCTTGGCGCAGTCCGGCCAGCTTTCGGCCGAAGAGGCCGCTAAACGCATAGACGAAGCTTAGCCCTTTAGTGGTCAGGTCCATTCTTTGAACCAAGTGAACCTAACCACGTTTTCGAGGGAGGCTATATCCCAGAAGGGACACGCCCATGAACGTCTCGATCGAGATAGATGACACGGCAAGGCAGACATATGCGGTCTTTGTCGACGGTGTCTGCATTGCTAGATCGCTTCCAATGGCAGAAGCGAACCGGGTCAGGCTGCAGGCCCTAAAGGGAGACGTCGGGAAGCCGCGTCAGGGTTAGAATGGTTGGGACGGCGCTCTGCTCCGCCGTCCCAAAAAACTTAGAGGTTATTCGCCAGCCCCGGCCGCCTTCGTCTTCGAAGATGCGCGGCGCTTTGGCTTGGCAGCTTCAGTTGGTGCCGTGACGGTCTTCTCCGGCGCTGCAACTGTCTTCGCGGCAGTCTTCCTTCGCTGCTGGCCAAGGCCGGCGCTTCTGGCGAGTTCAGAGCGCTTCGCAGCATAGTTGGGTGCAACCATCGGATAATCGATCGGGAGCCCCCACTTTGCACGATACTCCTCAGGCGTTAGTCCCAGCTTCGCAAGGTGGCGCTTGAGCGTCTTGTACTCCTTGCCGTCTTCGAGACTGATCAGGAAGTCGGGCGTAATGGACCTGCGGATCGAAACGGCCGGTTCCGGCTTCGCAGGCTCTGCTTGTTTAGGGGCGACGAGTCCTTGGAGCGCTGCGTGGACCGATCCGATCACGTTTAGCAGATCGGCACGATGAACAGAGTTATTGGCCACGTAAGTGGAGACGATAACTGCGGTGATGCTGGCGAAGTCCAGCTGCTGTTCAGTTTGATCCATAATTCATCCAATGCCTATGAGGCTGAGACGTGATCAGTTAGCTGATCGCCTAGCTGGGTCAAGCCACTCGGGCAGGTGTGGGCAATTCTCAATCCCGACCGCTCCAGCCATACTTCAAAGACCTCGCTCGCTGCGTGTTTAGCTTCCTCGGCCGTGTGTGCAAAGCCCAGCAGAGGCACCCTCGCGTTGTGAGGCATGCCGTTCAAGCTCCAGATCCACTGGCCGTCACCAAATCCGCCGGTCTTCTGCTGGTAGACGAGACAGAAGGAATGGGAGCCAAGGCCACCTTCTCAGCTACCCTCCAAATGCCATTCACATGGCCTCCACTTGAGGGACATCAGCGCCCCCTCGGTGGCATAGGCAAGTGCTTGAAGGTGTAGCCGAGCACGGCATTGGCGATGGCCGAGCGACTGACGCCATAGTCGATCGCGAGCCTGGCGAACTCACGCTCGCCCGCCGTATAGCGCAGCCTAGCCTCCAAGACCTTCTCGACTGTCAACTTCGTCTTCCTCATACCCATTCGACTAAAACAGAACGAACAGGGAACATGTTCCTTAGGTCAGTGTAAAGTCGAGCCCTGTGAGGGAGGGTGGATTAGTCGCTGTGGAAACAGTGGATATCGGCCCGCCGTTCGGATGAGCGGTGGGCTGCCCCCACTTTGCTTTGCGACCTTGACGATTTCCGCAGCTAATGTTCGTGTAATCCGATCAAAGCCTGGGGGCACCATGAGCGTAGAAGAAAAGCTCCGCATACTTGCGGAAAGGGTTAAGTCACATTCAAGCGCGATGATCACTGAGGAAGCCGTAAAGACAGCGGTGATTTTGCCATTCTTAAGTGCATTGGATTACGACGTCTTCAATCCGCATGAAGTCATTCCTGAGTACACTGCGGACGCGGTCGGGAAGAAGGGCGAGAAGGTCGATTATGCCATCAAAGTAGATGGTGCCATCCGAATACTGGTCGAATGCAAACCGATCACAACCAACTTGGATAAAGTTCACCTAGCGCAGCTCTACAGATACTTCTCCGTAACAGAGGCGAGGTTCGCGATATTAACTAATGGCCGAACCTTCCATTTCCACACAGACCTTGAGGCGCCTAATAAGCTTGATGAAAGACCGTTTCTAACGTTCGATCTCTCCGATCTGCAGGGGCAATTGACACACGAGCTGAAAAAGTTCGCTAAGAGCGAGTTCAGCATCGACAACATTCTGCAGACCGCCCATCAACTGAAATACACCTCGGCGATCAAGAAAGAGATTGTCGCGCTGATGGAGGCACCTTCCGAAGATTTCGTCCGTCTTGTCACAGCGAATCTACAGCTTGGACGTTTCACGGCTGCTATTCGTGAGCAGTTCACGCCAATGGTGAAAACGGCCTTCAGAGAGATCATCCGTGACTCCGTGCAGGCACGGTTGTCGACTGCACTTGCGGATACAGAGGCGGCCGATGTAGCTGCCGAACCGCCGCCAGTTGAGGCTGATGAAATCATTGCGACGACGGAGGAAGAGCGGGAAGGCTTCATGATCGTGCGCGCGATCGTCCGGGATATCCTTAAGCCAGCTCGGATAATGATGCGGGATCAAAAGAGCTACTGCGGGATCTTGGTCGACGATAACAACAGACGGCCGCTCGCCCGCCTGCATTTCAATCGGAGCGTCAAGTACATTGGTCTGTTTGATGGCGAGAAGGAAGAACGAGTTAAGATCGACACGCTAGACGAGATCTACGAGCACGCTGAACGGCTGCGAGCGACGGCTCAGGTTTATCGCGCGTTGTAATGGGTGACACCCTGCCGAAGTTTGCTTCGGCAGGCGGGCTTTCTCTGGATTCCGAGATGCCTGTTTAGCGAGGCGTGCGGCTGCTTCTTCACAACTGGAGTCAGGCGCCGCCGCCTTGCAACTCAACTTCCTCTCACTCCAGATATGGGAGGAGACTTTCCTGGGCGTTTCCTCCCATCCCTACTGTCCTGAGTTCCGGCTTAAGAACCCTTTTAGTCTATAGGCCGTTCGCGGAAGCCCCATCTCCAAAGGGCTTCGCCGTCCCGTGACATCCTAAACATAGTACCTGAGCGGGTTGCGAGACCCATGGACATAATTAGTGGCTCCTCCGGAATCTCACCAATTCCGCTCTTGTATGGGTTCTCGTTGGCCAAAAGGAAGCTGGGGATCGCCCGAAGAGCCGGAACGGACGAGGAATGGATCAGTTGAGAGAGCTTCTCAAAAGACGCCTTGTCCAAGCTGTCATCCGCTACAGCTCGAACGAGATTTCCAAGCAGCGCGGCTTTTAGCGGTTTCGAGGCCTCAAGGATGATCGCTGTAACGGTGTCCTCGAACTCTTCGGCGAACTTCTTGTCTTTGAGGACTTTGTCGCGGAGCCGGTGGATCGTCTCCGGGGCTTGGGTCCCGAGTGCGCTCAAAAATGCTCGCGTGTTTCTCTCCAAGCGCTTTGTCTGATAGGCGTCCCGCACCGTATACGCGCTGGTGAGCCACTTGACGACAGGTACCTCTTTCAACACCTCATGCTCAGTGGCGGTATCGAGCAGGATCTCGCCCGCGTCCACGAAAATTTCTTTACCAGCACTGAAGCTGTCGGAAATCGCTCCTATAAGATCTTTAGGTTGCCCCGCTGCTGGTTCGGCTGGTTGCGCTCCATCCCTAGATCTCACATCTGGGTCTTGTTTGTTCTGATAGGCCATAAATTTCACCTGAAATCTTAAGGTTGCCACAGCTTTCATTAGGCCTAGGTCGCTATTGTCTCAATGGCGAGCCTTGTGTTCGAGGAGCTGGCACAGAGAGATGGGTGCGAGCTAAACACGTTTTCCAGGCGCAGATCGAAATCCAAATAGTGGATACTCAAACTTTGGAATGTCGGTTACTGGGAAGCGGTCGAGTGTCCAATTGAAATACCTCGCCAGCCAAAGATATTTCTCGCGCGTCCTTACATCTAACTTGGAATCTTGTAAGCTATTACCAACGATTTTCTGGTATGGGCGAAGTTGCGCAGTAAAGAGTGGAGGATTTGGCTCTAGCCCTTCCGGCCATGGCGCGAGGAAGTCCAAAAACGTTTGCTGATCTGCAAAATCTTGGACCCAAGAATTGCGCACTTCGACCAATTTATTCTGTCGATCATAAATGCGTTCTCCGTGTCCCCATTCGGAAGCGAGTTCATCAGAAAGAACGATGCGAGGGTGAACCGCTCGTATGCTTTCAAGACGGTAGGCTTCCACGAGGGCCGGTCCGTAAACCATTGTTCCTTTGTGGATCAAATCTCCAAAGGCAACGCCTCCGCGAACTAGCAAATTAGCATTCGCCAACTGGCTAGTAATAAATCTGATTGAAGAGAGCAGAGAATGCAGGCCGAACTGCCAGGCTGAATCCTCTGTGGAAACAGATATTACGATTGAATCCGAAAATTGAGTGACCTGGAGATCTCCAGGAAATCCTCCCATATCTTTCATTGAGTTTGCCATTGTCGCATGTTGCTCTAAGCCTGCAATGGCAACCCCGAGGTCACGTGCATAATCTGGGTCGGAAGCAGATTTTTCTATTGCTTTTCCCCATCCAAGAACATCTAGGAACGCTATAATCCTTTTCTGATAAACTAAGGATTCTCGGAGCCGTCTGTGCGCCTCTTCTTGCTGCTTGGCTTCCGCCTCTCGCTGAGGAGCTTCCTCAAGCCAACGGCGCTGGTCTTCATCGGCCTGTCGTTCTTCGTCCTCAGTGAACTCACGGACGTACTGGCGACCATCCGCCTCAGCAACGTGAGCGTACCTCTTGTTGGGATCGCGGGTGTCGCCTTGAACCCGTTCCAGCTTGCCATTTACCAGACGATAGAGCGGCAGATCTGTTGAGGACATGCTTCGTGCCTACGATTCTGACTTGATTTGGCACCATTAATCAGGCGGCGATTGAACCTCAAGCACTGAGCTCCACGCTCCGCGAGGAGTGCTAAGGACGGATTGTATCAATCTCGCCGCTGACGCGAGCTCGGAGATACTCCAGGTGCCTCAGCTCCTCGGCGGCGGAAGCAATCCGCCGTTCCACATGCTGTAGATCCTGATATGCCTCTTTGAAGCGACCCAACTCCGCGGCAAGTGCGTCATGGTCTGCCTCGGCCTTTTGGACGGCTTGGGTCAGGCGAGCAATCTCATCCCGTGTGTCAGACTGCAAAATGCCAGGGTTTAGAACAAAGAGCCCGCAAAGCGCCCAGCCACAAACGGCTAACAAGATTAGCAGACGGTTCATCCCCCAGCGCCCCAACCCATAAAAGAGCTAGTATGGGCTGGCGCAGGTCTGTCAGGAAGGGGGCAAGAGAGGGAGTGGGCACGACCAGGCGAGAGGAACAAGCCAATGGGCCCGTGAGGCTGAGTAGCTAATGCCCCCCTAGCCCAAGCTTGGCAGTTGGATTTGGATTCTTCTCCTAAACGGGGCCGAACCGATGCTGCGCTATATGACAGGCAAGAACGCATAACAGCGCTGGCCGAAGCTGTCACAGCGGATGATGAACTCCGTGCTGCTATTCGCGGCCATCTTTATGTTGAGCATGAACTCAATGAATTCACTAAGAGTCCGTCCCGTAAATCATGAACACCGTCCCAAGCGGCGGACGAGGAGCATGACGGAAGCAGC
>NZ_JAGPUP010000543.1:0-67994 GCF_018069605.1 Microvirga sp. HBU67558
GCCTGATCGATACGGTGCAGTACACGCCGGCCGCGGCCGGCACCAAGGCGTTCACGGTGAGCGTGATCGACGCCTTCAGCGGCCCCGGCCAGCACGGCACGAACACCCTGGGAACGTTTAACATCGTGGCGGCGGCGGCGAACACGCCGCCTCCCAGTCCGGCCGGCCCTGCGAGTGTCGACGAGCGCTCGCCCGACGGCACGCTCGTGCACACCATGGCCCTCAAGGACCTCGACGGCGATACGATCACCTACACCTTCGCTGATGCGCTGGATGCCGCCCACACGATCAGCCAGGACGGGAAGTTCCGGATCGTGGGCAACACGATCGTCGTCAACGGGACGCTGTCCGAAGTGGGAGGGGACACGCCCCTGCCGGCCTATGCGGTCGTCGCCACGGACGGCGCTCCGAACGGCACTGTCACGGGCAACGTGTCCATCACGGTGAAGAACGTGCCCGTCCTGTCGATCGCGGCCCCGGCGTCCGCGGCAGTCACGGAGAGTGACAGCGGAACGGTGGAGTACCGTTTCACGGTGAGACGCGAGTCGATCGGACGGGAGTCAACGGTGAAGTGGACGGTCGCGACAGGTGCCGGCATCGACGCCAGCGACTTCGATGCGCTCCAGGGCACCCTCACCTTCGACGCGGATGACGAGTTCCAGGACATCGTCCTGCTTGTCAAGGGCGACCGGATCGCCGAACTGAACGAAACCTTCACGGTCACCCTGTCGGAGCCGACAGGGGCCGCCATCAACCAGAATGCCAAGAGCGCCATGGGCACCATCACCAACGACGATCACGCGCCGACCCTGGTCATCGACCCCGGCGAGGACTACTTCCACGGACCGACCGGGACGGCGATCGCCGGCGTTCTCGCGGGCGTCAACCTGGACGACCTCGACGGGGCCGGCGAGCAGCTCACGCTCACGGTGTCCTTCCTGAACGCGAACGGCTCGTTCGATGCGGGCATGACCGACGGCACCTCCAACGGTGTCGTGGTGGCCGATAACGGCACCAATCCCGGCGGCTTCCGGCAGTTCACCCTGGTCGGCACCGCCGCCGATATCGAGAACTTCCTGGCGGCGCGGAGCTTCAAGCCTTCCATCGCGAACGCCAACACGTCGTTCTCCTTCACGCTGACCGACGGGGCTAACCCCAGAGCCTTCGGCGACAAGATCACCGTTCTCGGCGAGTTCCCAGGCAACCAGGCGCCGGATCGACCGAGCGTCCTGGCCACAATCCACGAGAGCAAGGCTCCCGGCTTCGTCGTGGGGACGATGGACGACCTCGACCCCGAGGGCAAGATTATCGATTATCAGTTCTTCGGAGCTCAGGCCAATTCGGACGGGAAGATCAGCGGTGACGGCCGGTTCGAGATCGTCGGCAACAAGATCGTCGTCAGGGACCTCTCCATGGTCGGGCAGCAGACCTACGTGCTTTTGGCCTCCGACGGGACCTATACCGTTCAGGGCAGCGCCACGATCACCGTCAAGGACAACCTCGGCCCGAAAATCAACTCCATCGCTCATTCTGGCAGCGGTCAGGCGGGAGCTGGCGCCGAGGCGGGGATGATCCTGGTCCAGGAGACCGCCGGTGCCGTGGAGATCGGCTCGGTGACGGCGTCCGACCAGGACGCCGCTATAGACGGCCGGACGCTCTCCTATTCCCTGGAGAACACCTATAACGGCCTGTTCACGATCGACGCCGCCGGCAAGATCCGGATCGCCGACGCCAGCAAGCTGCCGGTCAACGGCGACACGCCATACGCCTTGAAGGTCCGTGTCTCCGACGGAACCGACATGACAGAGCAGACAGTCACCGTGAAGGTGAAGGAGACGTCGACAAACCAAGCTCCCACCGGCCTGTCGCTGGCCATCCCGAACAACGCGGTGAAGGAATTCACCGCCGTGGGTCAGGAGGTCGGCACGCTTTCGGCGACCGACGCGGATGGGGACACGCTCACCTACAAGCTCCTCGATAACGCCAGCGGCCGGTTCGACATCAAGGGCAACAAGCTCGTGCTGGCGGGAACGGGCGTCAACTTCGAGGACATGGCGTCCCACCAGATCAAGGTCGAGGTGAGCGACGGCAAGACCACGACCCAGCAGGTCTTCACCGTCAAGGTCGAGGACCAGACCGACCTGACCAAGCGCGGCACGAAGAAGGCCGAGACGCTGAAAGGTCGCGCCCTCGACGACAATCTGAAAGGCGGCTCCGGCAATGCCAAAGACACCATCAAGGGGCTGGCCGGCGACGACAAGCTCTACGGCGAGGGCGGCAACGACTCGCTTCTGGGCGGCGACGGCATCGACAGCCTCTTCGGCGGCGCCGGCAACGACATCCTGAAGGGCGAGGCCGGCAAGGACCTCCTGAAGGGCGATGCGGGCAACGACACTGCGTATGGCGGCGCCGGAAAGGACATGCTGTACGGTGGCGCCGGCAACGACATCCTGAAAGGCGATGCCGACGACGACGTGCTCTTCGGCGAGGCCGGCAACGACAAGCTCTATGGCGGCGCAGGCAACGATGCCTTCGTGTTCACCAAGAAGCCCAGCAAGTCGGCCAATCTCGACCAGGTCATGGATTTCAAGTCCGGTCAGGACAAGGTCTTCCTCGACAATGCCGTGTTCAAGAAGCTCGGCGCGCTCGGCACGATGGAAGCGCCCTTGAAGCTCGACGTGACCATGTTCAAAGCCAACAAGGCCACGGACAAGAACGATTATCTGGTCTACAAGAAGGGCGTGCTGTATTACGACGCCAACGGATCGGGCAAAGGAGGCGAGGTCGAGATCGCGAAGATCAAGAGCCTCAAGGCCGCTGATATCTTCATCATCTGACGGGCTGCTCCGGCTGCGCCTTTCACCCCGGCAGGGCAACCTGCCGGGGATTTTCGTTGGTCCGCCGGCACGATGCCGGCTCCGTTCATCTCCGCTTGTGGATCGAGCCCGTGACGCTCCTGAAGGGGCAGGACGCCCGGGATGAAACGGCCGGCCCTGGCGGAAAGCCCGCCGCCGCATCGCACGGCTTGCCGGCGCGCCCGAGGCAGCGTATGAAACGTGATAATATTAAAAGAGGCGCTTCATCATGGCCAATCGCGATCCGGACTCGAACACCTATACCCTCCTTCCGGGAGAGCTGAATTTCGCTCTGGCGCCGCAGGACGGCGACGCCGACGTGATCGGCAACGGCCTCGACAACATCCTGACCGGCAACGACGGCAAAAACCTCCTGGTCGGCCTCGCCGGCGACGACACGCTCGACGGCGGCACCGGCGCCGATACCTTGCGGGGCGGCCTCGGCGACGATGTCTACCGTCTCGCAGGCGGCGACGACGCGATCGAAGGCGAGGATGCCGCGAATGGCGGCGGTGACGACACCATCCTGTCGGACTCAACGATCGACCTGGAAGACTATCCCGACATCGAAAACCTGACCCTGGAGGGCGCGGCCGACCTCGACGGCTTCGGCAATGCCCTCGGCAACACCATCCTGGGCAATGACGGCAGCAATACCCTCGACGGGCGCGACGGCGACGACAGCCTCGCCGGCGGCCTGGACGACGACCATCTGATCGGCGGCGACGGGAACGACACCCTCGACGGCGGCGACGGTGACGACCAGCTCGATGGCGGCGCCGGCAACGACACCTATCTCGTCGACGGCAGCGAGTTTATCAACGAAGGTGCCGACGAAGGCAACGACACCGTGATCGTCACGGTCAATATGGACTATACGATCCTCGGAACCCAGATCGAGAACATCGTGCTGACGGCCGGAGGGTCGGCGAGCGGCAACGATCTCGACAATCATCTCCTCGGCAGCGACCTCGACGACAATCTCAGCGGCGGCAAGGGCAACGACACACTCGTCGGCGGACTGGGAGACGATGTTCTCACGGGTGGAGAAGGGAACGACACCTACTACGTCGACAGCGATCTCGATACCGTCATCGAGCAGGCCGGCGAGGGTAACGATACCGTCATCGTCACTGGCGACATCGACTACACGCTCGTTGGAACGCAGATCGAGAACCTCGTCTTGACCCGGGGAGGATCCGCGACAGGCAACGATCTCGCCAACCGCCTGACCGGGGGCGACAACAGCAACGACGGTCTTGATGGCGGGAAGGGGGACGACACGCTCGACGGCGGTGGCGGGGCCGATGGCCTGACCGGCGGGGAGGGCAATGACACCTATTATGTCGACATCGATCTCGACTTCGTTTCGGAGCTGGCCAATCAGGGCTACGACAGGATCTACTCGCGGGCCAGCCTCAACTTGAGCATGCAGGGCGCCAACGTGGAGTATCTGGAACTCCTCGGCTCCGCCAATCTCAAAGCGACCGGAGACGGTCTCGCCAATGAGATCGTCGGCAACAGCGGCAGCAACAGCCTCTCCGGACTTGACGGCAAAGACACGCTGAAAGGCGGGCTCGGCAGCGACACCCTGGATGGCGGCGCGGGGGCTGACGATCTCAAGGGCGGCCAGGGCGACGACACCTACACCATCGATGACCAGGACAGCGTGCACGAGGAGGCGGGCGAAGGCCGGGACACGGTCCGGGTCGGCTTCGCGGTCTATAGGCTCACGGACAATGTCGAGGACATGACCTTCACCGGCGCGGGCAACTTCGCCGGCACCGGCAACGATCAGCACAACTTCATCCGGGGCGGCGCCGGCAACGACACGCTCGCGGGAGGAAACGGGGACGATTCCCTCCACGGCGGCGCCGGCGCGGACCGCATGGACGGCGGGGCCGGCAGCGATCTCTACTGGGTCGACAACAAGGCCGACGTGATCGTCGATTCCGGCGTGGGCTTCGACCGGGTTCTCGCATCGGCCGATTACACGCTCGGGGCCAACCTGGAATACCTCGCCTTCGAAGGCAGCGGCAATTTCTCCGGTACCGGCAACGAGCTCGACAACACCCTCTACGGCAATACCGGGGCCAACACCCTGGACGGCGGCGCGGGGCGCGACCAGATCGACGGCGGCGAAGGGGCGGACCGCCTGCTCGGCGGCGCCGGGGACGACACGATCAGCGACTGGAAGGGCGACGACGTGATCGACGGGGGCGCCGGCAAGGACGATCTGCGCGGCGGCGTCGGCAACGACACCTATCTGGTCGATGGGCTCGACCTGGTGACGGAACTCGCCGGCCAGGGCATCGATACGGTGACGGCATCGGAAAGCTTCGCGCTCGGCGCGTCCGCAGAAGTCGAAATCCTGATGGCGAAAGCCGGCACGAACGCCATCAACCTCACCGGGAGCGACACCGCCAATGCGGTCTCGGGCAACAACGGCGCCAACGCGCTGTCCGGCATAGGCGGGGACGATGTCCTGACCGGCCATCTCGGCAGCGACACCCTCTCGGGCGGCCTCGGCAGTGACCGCCTTGCCGGCGGGGTCGGCAAGGATGTCCTGCAGGGCGATGCGGGTGCGGACAGCTTCGTCTTCGACAGCCGCATCACGAAGGCGGATGCCGACAAGATCGTCGCGTACAATCCCGCCGATGACCGGATCTTGATCGAGAACGCCCTGGTGAAAGCCAACAAGGTCCTTTACAAGGCGGTCGGCAAGGGCACGGAGGCAAAGCCCGCCGCCCTGGCGAAGAAATTCTTCACGATCGGCTCGAAGGCAAAGGACAAGGATGACTTCTTCATTTTGAACACCAAGAAGTTCACCCTGTCCTACGATGCCGACGGCAGCGGCTCCAAGGCGGCTGTCGTGATCGCGACCTTCGACAAGAATGCGATGAAGAAATTCATCCACAAGGAGCTGTTCTTCATCTGAGGAGCCTGTCTCGCGGAGCGGGAGTCGGAGAGTGGCGCTGGCGATCGGCGCGGACGTCCGTCAGAACCGGATCCGGCGTCCTGCGTCTGCCGATGCGCCCCCCGATGCAATCTCACGCATCGGCGGTGCTGTCGAATCGCGCTCGACGAGGCGACAGGCGAGCTCCGTGCGGCGGACGACCCGCTCGCCGTGCGTCGCGAGTTCGACCAGCATGTCGACGGCCGTTTCGCCCAGCTCGCGGGCGGGAATGTGCATGGTGGTCAGCCGCGGCGTGAGCAGGTCCGAGATCGGCAGATCGTCCATGCCCATGATCGACATCTCGTCCGGGCATGCTATCTGGCGGGCCGTGAGAGCCGAGAGGGCGCCGAGTGCAAGGCTGTCGGCGGCGCACAGGAGCGCCGTCACATCGAGGGCGCCTCTGTCGAGACGCTCGCCGATGGCCTGTTCGGCGCATTCGGGGGTCCAGTCCTCGACGTCGATCACGTTCTCGTCCGGGCACGGCAGGCCATGTTCGGCGAGAGCGTCGCGCCAGCCTTCCAGACGCCGCCGGATGGTGGTGCGGCCGGGGCGCATGACGAAGCCGATGCGCTGGTGTCCCAGGCCGATCAGATAATCGCAGGCCATGCGCGAGGCGGAACGATTGCAGGGGCTGACGCTGGAGATGCGCATGAGGGGATCGTCCCCGTTGATGAGAACCGCAGGCTTCCCGCTCTCCTGGATGCGCTCCATCACCTGCATGTCGTCGATCGTGAGCAGGAGAGCGCCCAGGATGCTCTGGCTGTCGAGCACATCCCGGAGCGGAGCGTGGTTCTCGTCGGAGTCCGGCAGAGGCACCAGGGAGATCTCGATCTCCTTCGCCGTCGCGGCCGCCTTCAATCCCTCGAGCACATGCCAGGTGAACTGCGTACGCCGGTAATCCGTCATGGCGGCCGTGCTGGCAAAGACCGCGATACGCGCGCCCTGTATTCTGTTGGGAAGCGGATATCTAGCCCTCCTGGCGGCGTCGAGGATCCGCTCGCGGATGTCGTCCCGAACGCCCTTCTGGCCGGTCAGGGCACGCGACACGGTGCTAATGGAGACGTTGCACGCAAGGGCGATGTCGCCCAGCCGGGTGCGGCCCGGAGTCTTCGAAGGCAAGGTTGGTTTCTTCGACATGAGAGCGATGCTGCAAAAAATTTTCATGTTGCGCAATCTCCGGCGCTCATGAAAAATCCCACGAACGACAAGCCGATGCCTGGGAGGCAGTGCACATGAGGGGCATAATGCGTCCCAGGCGCGACGCCGCCACGTTCCATGAGGCTCATCGTGGCCGCTCGTTGGCTGGTGACATCCGCTCCGGCAGCCGGACAAGTCAGCCGGTCAGCCGAGCTGATCGGCTGCCCCGGAAACGGAGCCCGGGTCTCACGCTGCCGTGTCGGGCGCGCGTGGCGGGCAGACTGGGGTAAGGGCGGTCATGGCAAGCGAGACGTATCTGACCCATCCTCTGACGACCGGCCGGGCTGTCGGCCATTGGCAGCTCGGCGACGTGCACGAGGAGCGGTACGACGTTCCGGACCGTACCATGGAAGGGAAGATGGACGCCTTCTTCTTCCTGACCAAGGACCGGAACTTCATCCCTCATCAATATGCCTGCCGGACGGATTTCATCGAAGCTTATCGCGGCAAGACCCCGCAGCCCGTCACGCACTTCGCGCCGACGCGGGTCTGGCTGCCGTTCGGCTCTCCCCGGGTCGACCTGTCGGGATTCTGGTTCAGGGCCACGCGGGTCGAATGCTGGGCCCGGACCACGATCGAGTCCCCACGTGATCAAACGGCGCGATTCAGCTTCGCCACCTGCGGCGGTGCCTTCCTTGAGGTCAATGGACGCCGTGTGGCGGAGCTTGCCCGGTACCAGCGCAATTTCGAGGAGCGCGTCGAGATCGACATTGCCCTCAAGACAGGCCGGAACGAGCTGCGGGTCTGGTTCGCCGACCTCTGCGAGCGGGATGCCCGCTATTACTTCAGTCTCGAGCTGGTATCCGGCGAGGGTCTGTCGGTCGGATTGCCGATCGCCGTCGATGAGGCGCGCGCGGCCGCCGTGGAGAGCATGCTGGAGGGCATGCGCTTCGAGAGGCCGTCTTATGGACGGGGCGAGGTCGCCATCGTGTTCGATCATGCCGCGACCTATCCGCTCGACGTGCGGGTCGCGGTGCGCGGCGACTTCATGTCCACGGAAGATACGCTCGCGTTCGACAAGGCGCTGCCGGCCGGCGCGGCTCGGATCGCTATCGCCGATACGAGCGAACTCCCGGCCGATTTCCGGCATTTCGACATCACCCTGCGCGACGGCTCCTTTGCGGCAACGCGGGTGCTGGGCGTCGAGATCTGCCACCTCGACCGGCAGCCGCCCGCGTCTCCCGACATCGGGGTCAGGGCGCGGGCCGTGCTCGACCACGTGTCGGAGCGCGGGGAGCGCGACATGGTGGCCGTGCTGGCGCGCCTCGCGCTCGACCGGGGCGGGCCGGACACGGACCGCATCATCGAGTCCTGCCTGCCCATCGTCGGCGATTGCCACGATTGCGCGGACTTCCTGCTGGTGCCGCTCCTCTGGTCCCGCATGGCCTGGCCGGAGCGGATCGCTTCGGACACGCGGGCCGGCATGGACGACGTGATCCTGCGCTTCCGCTACTGGATGGACGAGCCCGGCAACGACGTGATGTGGTACTTCAGTGAGAACCACGCGCTGCTGTTCCACACGGCTTGCCATCTCGCGGGCTCGCTGTTTCCGGATGCGACCTTCACACGGTCCGGGCGCAGGGGCCGCGAGCAGGCGGAGATCGGCCGGCAGAGGCTCGTCGAATGGCTGACCCATTTCGAAGCCTGCGAAATGGCCGAATGGAATTCGGCGCCCTACTTCCCCATCGACCTGAAGGGCCTGTGCGCGCTCTACGCCCTCTCGCCCGACGCCGGCATCCGGGAGCGGTCCGGCGCCGCCATCCGGCGCCTGCTCGAGATCATGGCCCTGTCGAGCCATCATGGCATGATGACCGCCTCGCAGGGCCGCAGCTATGAGCACACGCTGCGCCCCGGGCGCACGCTCGAACTCTCGGGCATCTCCTATCTCGCCTTCGGGCAGGGTTCGCTCGGCCGCCGCTTCCATGCCGTGCCTCAGCTCGCCCTGTGCTTCGCCGAGCATGGCCTCACGATCGACCCGCGGCTGGCCGCATTCTCCGATCATCGGAGCGCCGGAGCGTATGAGTGGTGCTACAAGCAGGGCGAGAACGGCATCGCGTCCCTCTATCACTTCAAGTCGAAGGATTACGCGCTGGGCAGCATTGCGGCCTATCGCTGGGGCGAGTGGGGCTATCAGGAGACCGTTCTTCATCTTCGCCTCGGGGAGATCCCGGAAGCCCAGATCTGGGTCAACCATCCCGGCGAGGTGATCCACAGCGGTTACGGCCGCCCGTCCTACTGGGGCGGCTGCGGAACGGTGCCGCGCGTGCATCAGTACCGCTCCCTGGCGCTCGTGGACTTCGCCGCGCATCCGGCCCAGCCGGACTTCACCCATGCCTGGCTGCCGGAGGCCGAAATGGATGAGGTGATCCACGCGGGCAACCGAATCCTGGCGCGCTCCGGCGAAGGGCTCTGCCTCATCGTCGCGAGCGGCCCCTTGGAACAGGTCGCGAAGGGCCCGGCGGCCGGATGCGAAGTGCGCCTGCCGGGAGGTGCGGGCCGCTGGATCGTGCGCCTGTCGGACATCGCGACCGAGGGCAGCCTGGCCGCCTTCGGCGAGCGCTTCGCAAACCTCTCCGCCGAGGAGCGCAGCGACGGCGTCATTCTGGTCCAGGATCCCGATTTCGGCCCTGTGGCGTGCCATCCCGACGGCGCGGTGAGGGCGTCCAAGGAAACCATCGATCCGAAGACCTGGACTCTGTCCGGGACCCTGACGGTTTTTCCGGAAGGAGCGCACGTGCCGCTGCCTTCCCAACAGACCAAACAAGAGCAACGCGAGATTGCCTGAACCAAGAATTCATCATGGGAGGAAAGTGATGAAACAACTGAAACACCTGGCCTTCGGTGCCCTCGCGCTCGCATTGAGCGCCTCCGTCGCGCAAGCGGCCACCGAAGTGCGCATCATGTGGTACTCGGACGGCAACGAGGGCGAGGTCCTGCAGGACCTCGTCAAGCGCTTCGAATCCCAGAATCCCGATATCAAGGTCGTGGTCGACAACGTCGCGTTCGGCGTCATCAAGGACCAGCTGCCCGTTCAGCTCGAAGCCGGGCGCGGACCCGATATCGTGCGCGTGGTGGAGTTGAAGTCGCAGGCCAAGCACTGGCTCGATCTGCGCCCGCACCTGAAGGATGCCGCGACCTTCGAAAAGAACTTCAGCAGCACTCTCGACTGGATGCGCGAGGACGGCAGCCAGGCGCTGCCCGGCTTCATGACCCAGCTCACCATCACGGGCCCGCTCGTGAACACCACGCTGTTCGAGCAGGCGGGCGTGCCCGTTCCCGGTTCGAAGGCGACCTGGGACGAGTGGGCGGCGGCGGCCAAGAAGGTGGCCGACAGCCAGAAGATCCCGATCGCGCTGGCGTTCGACCGTTCGGGCCACCGCTTCATGGGACCGGCCATCTCCATGGGCGCGAAGGTGATCGGCCCCGACGGCAAGCCCGCCGTCGTGGACGAGGGCTTCAAGGCCATGGCCCAGCGCATCGCCGACTGGCACAAGAACGGCATCATGCCGCGCGAGATCTGGGGCGGCGTCGCCGGAACGACCTACAAGGGAGCCAACGAGGAGTTCGTGAACGGCCAGGTTGCGGTCTACTTCTCCGGCTCCTGGCAGGTCGCCCAGTTCTCCCAGAAGATCAAGGACGCGTTCGACTGGTCGGCGGCCCCCGAGCCATGCGGGCCTGCCGCCTGCACGGGCATGCCTGGCGGCGCCGGTCTCGTGGCCGTGAAGTACACGCAGAACCCGAAGGAGGTGGCCCGGGTCGTCGAATATCTCGCGAGCGAGCCCGTGGTGCGCGAGTTCTCCGAACGCACCCTGTTCCTGCCGGCGCATCAGGGCGTCGCGGCCAAGGGCGTCGACTTCAAGTCGAGCGACCCGAACGTGAAGAAGTCGCTCGACATCTTCCTCAATGCGACCCAGACCGCCGATCCGCTCGCTCTGAAGATGCAGAGTTATAAATGGTCGGGCACGATCTACGCGGCTGTCATCAGCCGTCTCGGTCAGGTGGTCGCCGGCGAGACGCAACTCTCCGACGCTTATGCCCGCATCGAGGACGACATCAAGCAGAAGGTTGCGGAAGCGTCGCGCTAGCCGAGGGCACGCGCGATGAGCATCACCACCCAGGTGTCGGGAGGGCGGGCTGCCGGCCTGTCCTCCATGCTCGCCTTGCCCTTCCGCGTCCTTATGGGAGCCCTCAACGCTCCCATGAGTGCCGTTCAGCGCCGGTTCGGCATCGGCGGCATGGGGGCCGTGTTCCTGGCCCCGAACATGCTGATCTTCGGCGTCTTCGTGCTCATTCCCGTCGCCATCAACCTCGCCTATTCCCTGACCGGCGGAACCGCCATCTTCTTCGAAGGCCGCTACTTCGTCGGTCTCGACCAGTACAAGACGCTGCTCACCTGCGGGGACTATACCGTCCCGGCCACCTGCCTGCAGGATGCCTTCTGGCAGAGCCTGCACAACACGGCGCTTTTCGTCGTGCTGCAGGTCACGCTGCTCGTGCTCGCCTCCCTGGCGACGGCGCTTGTCCTCAACCGCGAGATGCGCGCCCGGGGCTTCTGGCGCGGCGTCTTCTTCTTCCCTGTCCTGCTCTCGCCGGTGGTCGTCGGCCTGATCTGGAAATGGATCCTGCAGCGCGACGGGCTGCTCAATGCGCTTCTCCTGGACCTCGGCTTCGAGCGCACCCTCTGGCTGGCCGAGCGGAACTGGGCCATGTTCTGGGCCATCTTCGTGTCCGTCTGGGCCCATCTCGGCTTCTATGCGCTCATCCTGCTCGCCGGTCTCCAGGCCATTCCGCGCGATCTCTACGAGGCTGCCATGATGGACGGTACCGGCCGCATGCGCACCTTCCGGCGCATCACCCTGCCGCTCCTGTGGCCGAATCTCCTCGTCGTCATCATCCTGGCCCTCATCAAGGCCGTGCAGATCTTCGACGAGGCCTTCGTGCTCACCGGCGGCGGCCCGGGCACCAGCACCATGTTCATCACCCAGTACATCTATGAGACAGGCTTCGCCCACGTGCTGCGCAATCTCGGGCTCGCATCGGCGGCCTCGATCCTCATGGGGATCGTCCTTGTCGCTCTCACGGCCCTGCAGCTCCTGGCGTCGAACAGGCGCGCCCGGAAGGAGGCCGCATGAACGCCCTGGCCACCTTCCTCCTGCGCCGGCGCGGAGGCGCCGGCTGGCACTGGACCGACGTGCTGGCCGCTGTCTGGCTCGGCCTTGGTCTCGTCCTGATGTTCGGCCCGGTCCTGTGGCTCGCGGTCTCGTCCTTCAAGACACCCGCGAACCTGGCCGAGTTCCCGCCTACCTTCATGCCGCTCGACGCCCAGGTGGTCCGGGTTCAAGGCTATGAGCAGCCGCTGCCGCTCTTTCGCGTGATCCTCGACGACGGCAGCGAGGCGATCCTAGCCCAGGTGCGGCGCGTCGGCATCATGGCCCAGATGGTCGATCCGCAGAACCCGGGTCCCGTCATCCGCGTGCCGATCGACAGGAGAGCGCCCGTGCGGGAGATCAAATTCGCCACGGCGAACTATGCCGAGCCGCTGCAGCAATTCGATTTCCTGCGCTATTTCCGGAACTCGCTCTTCGTCACGGTCATGGCGACGCTCATCACGCTCGTGGTGAATTCCATGGCGGCTTTCGCCCTGTCGAAATACGAGTTCAAGGGGCGCACGGCGGTGCTCGGCATCATCCTCGCAACCCTGATGGTGCCTTTGTCGGTCATCGTCGTTCCGCTCTATCTCGTGGTGAACTCGCTCAACCTGTTCGACACGCTCTGGGGCGTGATCCTGCCGACGGTGGCGACGCCCACCGGTGTCTTCCTGCTGCGGCAGTACATGCTCACGATTCCCGACGAGCTGATCGACGCCGCCCGTATGGACAAGGCGTCCGAGTGGCAGATCTACTGGCGCATCGTCCTGCCGCTGGCCGCGCCCGCCCTGGCCGTCCTGGCGATCTTCTCGGTCATGTGGCGCTGGAACGACTTCCTGTGGCCCTTGATCGTCCTCTCGCGCAAGGAGCATTACACCCTGCAGGTCGGACTCAACGCGTTCTCAGGCGAGCTGAACGTACAATGGCACTACGTGCTTGCCATGACCGTCCTGTCGATCGTGCCGGTCGCCCTGATCTTCCTGTTCCTTCAACGCTACATCACCGCGGGCATCGCGAATACCGGCCTGAAGTAGGGCCGAGCAACACTGGAAAGAGCCCATCGTGAGTTATCTCATTCTGCGCCAGGTCGCCAAGGAGTTCGGATCCGTTCGCGTCCTGCACGGAATCGACCTCGAAGTCAGGGACGGCGAATTCGTGGTCTTCGTCGGACCGTCCGGCTGCGGCAAGTCCACGCTTCTGCGCACCATCGCGGGACTCGAGCGCGCGAGCTCGGGCGAGATCAGGCTCGACGACCGGATCGTCAACAACGTATCGGCGGCCGATCGGGGGCTCGCCATGGTGTTCCAGTCCTATGCGCTCTACCCGCATATGAGCGTGCGGCAGAATCTCGCCTTCGGGCTCGAGAACAGCCGCATGCCGAGGGACGAGATCGAGAGACGCGTGATGGAGGCGGCCCGGATGCTGCTGATCGAGCCGCTCCTGCACCGCAAGCCGCGCCAGCTGTCCGGCGGACAGCGCCAGCGCGTTGCGATCGGCCGCGCCATCGTGCGCCGCCCCGGGATCTTCCTTCTCGACGAGCCCCTGTCGAACCTCGATGCGGAGCTGCGCGTGGTGATGCGCGCCGAACTCGCCGCCCTTCACAAGCGGCTCAACGCCACGATGATCTACGTCACCCATGACCAGACCGAGGCGATGACGCTCGCCGACCGCATCGTCGTCCTGCGCGACGGGCGGATCGAGCAGGTCGGAACGCCGCTCGAGCTCTACAACAATCCCGCCAACCGGTTCGTCGCGGGTTTCATCGGCTCTCCCCGCATGAACTTCATCGAGGCCGAGGCCGTTCCGCTGGAGGGCGGCACGGGCGTGCAGGTGAATGGCCGTCCGCAGAAGCTGCCACACCTCGACGTGACGCCGGGTTCCAAAATCGCGATCGGCATTCGCCCTCATGCCGCTACGGTGACCGATGTCGATCAGGGAGTGATCGCGCTCGAACTGTCCCTCGTCGAGCAGCTCGGGGCAGAGACCATCCTGCACGGCAGGACGGACGAGGGCGAAATCTTCACGGTCTCGGCCCCTGGCCAGCGGCGCTATGCCATCGGCGAACGCATCGGGGTCGCGCTGCCGCCCGATGCGCTTCACGTGTTCGATGCGCAGGGAAACGCCCTGCAGCGGGGCTGAACCAGCGATCAGGTCCGCTCGGGCGATTATGATACATTGTTCGCTTGGGGAAAGTCCGATTCCTGCGCTTTTCCGACAGGCTTTACGCTCCTCCGATTTCTGCCGCGGACGATCCACGACATTCTCTCCTGGTCATCCGGGAAAGCAATCCGCTGTCCCGAACTGAGGCGGCCACGAGCACCATGCATCCTACGCGAGAAACCATGTCCTGCCATCAAAGCAGCGTCCACCGGCCAAAAGGAATGCTTCCGCGCCTCGCCCCCGACTGGACCCAGGGGCTTTTCCACTCCAAGACCATGAACGCGAGCCGGCCTCATTCCGCCCGTTTTCATGTCATCCGCGGCCGCATTCTCCTTGGTCTTGGCCAGCACGACCGAGCGGTCAGAGATTTCCGGCGTGCCATTCGGCTCGACTGGCGGTACGAGCGGGCCGTGTTCTGGCTCGACAAGGCAAGCCGCACCATCCCAAGCGCCGTCGAGACCGGCTCTCTCACATAGGCGTCAGGGGATAGAGAAAGGCCGTAGGGGCACATCATCCTTGATGCGTTGCAATGCTGTCAGGAGCCAGGACAGCGCCAAGATAATTCATCCTGATCTGTATGGAGATCAGGATGCGCTGAGACTTTACGCACTCAGGAATGTCCGGGCATCCGCACCGTTCACCCCGGCCTCCGCCATGATGCGCCGGGCGAGTTCCGCTGCGGACGGCCGGAGGCGACTTGGCGTCCGGTCGAGCCAGTACGATACGGGATTGACGACCATCCGTGAATCCACCGCCGCGACACGCCCGGTGCGCAAGGCATCGCCCGCCAGGGGAGGGCGGGCCAGCGCGATGCCGAGGCCGTGGGCGGCGGCATCGAGCACGAGGTTGTAATCTTCGAAGCGGCGATCCTGTGGGCGAGGGCGGTAATCCATCCCCTGCGCGGCAAACCACGCCCGCCATGCGGAAGCATCGGAATCATGGACCAGCGGATAATCCAGAAGCCGTTCCGGAGCTCCGGCACCGAGTGCGTCTGCCAGAGCCGGTGACGCGATCGGGAAGCACTGCTCCTCGAACAGGCGCACGGACATCCGTCCGGGCAGGGTGCCGCGCCCGCAGCGGATCGCCAGATCGATTCCCTCGGCTTCGAGGTCGATGTTGCGGTGCTCGACCACGAACTCGATGCGCAGGCACGGGTCGCCGTCCTCGAAGGCCTTCAGGCGCGGCATCAGCCAGAGGCTGCTGACGGACGGGATCGACGTCAGGCGGACGATGGCCGCGCCACGCCGCTCGATCCAGCGGTCGGAGCTGTCCGCGATCAGCGCGAAGGCCTCGCTCGTCCGCTGGTGGAGGCGCTGCCCCTGCGGCGTCAGGGCGACGCCGCGCGCCTGCCGGTCGAACAGCCGTTCTCCCAGCCAATGCTCAAGCTTGGCCACTTGGCGGCTGATGGCGCCATGGGTGAGGTGGAGATCGTTCGCCGCGGCCGAGAAGCTGCCGAGCCGGGCTGCGGCCTCGAAGGCCCGCAGGGCATCAAGCGGTGGCAAGGGCGTCGAGCTATGACTCATGCTCACAGCTGACAGTTGAATTGTTCGATTGTCAATCAGCTCGGATCGACGAATTCTCGGGCTCGCCATTTCCATCGCGAGTGTCCCATGAGCATCGGTGCCGTCCATCCCTCCAAACCCCTATCCTCCGACCACGTGACGGTCGCTGCGGTGATCGTCACGATCCTCGCCTGGGCGTCGGCCTTCCCGGCCATCCGGGCAGGCCTGCAGGCCTTCGGCCCCATCGAGCTCGGCGCCCTGCGGTTCGCGATCGCAGCCCTGCCGGCCGCTCTCTTCCTCGTCCTCACCCGTCCGGGCTGGCCGACACCGGCCGACTTCGTCCGCCTGGCAGCCGGCGGGCTTCTGTTCGTGGCGCTTTATACGGGGCTTCTCAACATAGGCGAGATGACCGTCTCGGCTGGAGCGGCAAGCTTCATCATCAACACGAACCCCATCATGACGGCCGCGCTGGCGATGCTCGTCCTGGGAGAGCGGTTCAGCGCCGGAGCCTGGGTCGGGACGGCGGTATCGTTCGCCGGCATCGGGCTCATCGCCCTTGGGGAAGGCGAGGGAATGCGCCTCGAGACCGGAGCCCTGCTCATCCTCGGCGCGGCGCTCTGCAACTCGGTGACCACGGTCGTGCAGAAGCCGCTCTTTGCCCGGCATAAGCCGCTTACGGTCTCGGCATGGAACATGGTGCTCGGCGCATTGGTCCTCGCCCCGTGGCTCCCGAGTGGCGCCGGCCAGTTCATCGTCGCGCCTTCGTCGGGGATCATGGCGGTCATCTATCTCGGCGTTGTCCCGAGCCTCATCGCGTACGGCACCTGGGCGATCGCCCTGTCGCGCCTGCCGGCGAGCCGCGCGTCGAACTTCATGTACTGCGTGCCGCCGGTCGCGACTCTTCTGGGCTTTGTCTGGCTCGGCGAGGCCCCGACCCTGCTCGGGGCCGTCGGCGGCGTAATGGCGCTCGCAGGCGTCGCCGTTGTCAACTGGCGGCGATAGGAGAGACGGGAAAGCAGAGAGCTGCGGTCATTCGGTTGATAGGCAGCAGAAAGAGCGTCGTCGCGCTATGCAGCGCGACGACGCTCTTCTTCAGTCGGGTATTCAAGCGAGTGCTGGCGCACTCGCCGGGAGCAGTGCGCGCCATTGTGACTCCTGCATCGCGATCAGTGATGTCCGAGTCGCGGCGAATCCGGTATTCATTCACGTCCCGTGCCGCTTGCGAAGCTGCGGCCCATCACGATGGCTCCCATCAAGATGTCAAAAGGCGATCTCATGAATGCCAACGCAAATCTCATCACTGAGCGGCCGACCTTCGTCACCCATCTCGAGTGTTCGTGGACCGGCGAGATCTACGAGGCGGACAAGCCGCACAATCTGTCCCATGCCGGCAAGCCCCTGCTGGTCCGCTACGATCTTAAGGGTGCACGCGCCGCTCTGAGCAAGGACGAGCTGTCCCAGCGCCCGAACGATCTGTGGCGGTGGCGCGAGCTTCTGCCGGTACGCCGCGCCGCGGACATCGTGAGCCTCGGAGAAACGACCACTCCGCTCGTTCCTCTTGCACGGTCCAAGGTCGGTGGAGGCGGGGAGGTGCTCGTGAAGGACGAGGGCCGTCTTCCCACGGGATCGTTCAAGGCCCGTGGCCTCGTGATGGCCGTGTCCATGGCCAAGGCTTTCGGGATCGGGCATCTGGCGATGCCGAGCAACGGCAATGCCGGAGCGGCGCTTGCCGCCTATGCCAGTCGCGCGGGCATGCGCGCCACCGTCTTCTGCCCGGAGGATACGCCGGAGATCAATCTATCCGAGATCGCCCTCCAGGGAGCCTCCGTCTATCGCGTCAACGGCCTGATCGACGATTGCGGAAAGCTCGTTGCGCAGGGCCGCGAGACGACAGGATGGTTCGACGTCTCGACGCTCAAAGAGCCCTACCGGATCGAGGGCAAGAAGACGATGGGGCTGGAGCTTGCGGAACAGCTCGGCTGGGAGCTTCCCGACGTGATCTTCTATCCCACGGGTGGCGGCACCGGCCTGATCGGGATGTGGAAGGCTTTCGACGAGCTGGAGGCTATCGGCTTCATCGGCAGCAAGCGTCCGCGCATGGTTGCCGTTCAGGCGGAAGGCTGCGCTCCGATGGTCCGGGCCTTCGAAGACGGCACGGAGACGGCCACGCGCTGGGAGAATGCCCACACGCTCGCATGGGGAATTCGCGTGCCGCAGGCCGTGGGCGACTTTCTCATTCTACGCGCGGTGAGGGACAGCGGTGGTTTCGCCATGGCCGTCTCGGACGAGGCCATCACGGACGCGGTCGCATCCGTCGCGCGCGACGACGGCCTCCTGCTGAGCCCGGAAGGGGGCGCAACCGTTGCAGCCTATCGACAGGCGCTCACCGACGGCCGGGTGCGCGGGGATGAGCGTGTCGTGCTGTTCAATTGCGCGACCGGTCTGAAATATCCCCTGCCGCCGATGCACGCGTCTCTCGACCGCACCAAGCCGATCGATTTCGCCAAGCTCGCATGAGTGTCCACCGTCGTGAGACGGCAATGATCCACTCCGACAGCGTGGTCTTCAACAAGGCTCACCCACGGTGGGTGAGCCTTAGAATTTTATGCTGCTCCGAATGGCATCCATAGAACGGTCTCGACGCGTGCCGGGCCATGATGAGAACGATCTTCTGAATTTCACTCATTGCCTCGAAGATGCTGTCCGTTTGACTGCGCGACCTGTAAATTGAAGGGAGATGGCAGCAGGTACAGACGACACCATGTCTCAGGGACATTCGCGCTCACCGCGCAAGATGATTCTCGGAATACTTGTGTTCTGGCTCGCCGTCGGAGCAGCCGTCGCCGGCAGGGTTGCCTATTTCGATCAGATCACCGCGACTGCCACGGCAAGGCCGCTCTGACGGAGCCTCCAGCCGCTTTTCAGTGATTCAACACTGCGCGAACAAACTGTTCGTTGGCGGGGGAGAGCGGCTTCTGCGCGTGGGAAGCGTTGAGCGACCGCTCCTGGATGTCGTTCGGTGCGGCAACGGATGCCCCGATGGCGATGATCAATGGACCGTCCTCGGGCAGATCGATGCCGCGCGCCACATTCCCGATCGTCGAATGCACGCTGTCCTGATCGTCTCGCGACACGTTGCTGATGGCCACGACCGGCGTGTCGGACGGAAGGCCGCTCTCGACCATCCGGGTCGCCAGCTTGGATGCCGTGCGCCGGCCCATATAGACGACCGTCGTCGCAAGAGGGTCCGCCAGGGCTGCAAGATTCAGGCTCTCGGGTAGATCCCCATGCCGGTCATGCGCGGTGATGAACTGCACCCGTTGAGCATGATCGCGATGGGTCAGAGAAGCGTTGAGTGAGGCCGCCGCTGCGCTCGCGGTCGTGATGCCGGGAACGACCCGAACCGGAACGCCGGCTTCCCGGCAGGCCGCGACCTCCTCGCCGGTGCGACCGAAGATGGCGGGATCCCCGCCCTTGAGACGAACGACGCGCTCGCCTGCAAGCGCCAGATCGACGATGAGGGCGTTGATGTCGTCCTGGCGGCATGATGCGCCATGGCCCTCCTTGCCGACATGGACCCGGCGGGCCTCCCGGCGCGCCAGTTCGAGGATGGCCGGCGTGACGAGGCGGTCGTAGACGATCACGTCGGCCGCCTGCAGCTCGCGCATCGCCTTCAGGGTCAGGAGTTCGGGATCGCCCGGCCCCGCGCCGACGATGACAACCTCACCTGGTCCTCGCCTCTCCGATCCTTCTTCGCCAAGCTCGCGTGCGAGGCGATCCAAAGTCCTGTTTCGGTCTTGCGATCCGTTCGCGAATGCGACATCGACGAACTGCTCCCAGAACCGGCGTCGACCCGGCTTCGACGGGATGATGTCCCGCAGGCGATCACGGAAGACCTTTGCAGCCTGCGCCCACGCCCCGAGCGAGGGAGGCAGAACCGCCTCGATGCGGCGACGAATGGCCTGGCCCAGGATGGGAGCCGCGCCATCGGTCGATATGGACACGACGACCGGAGCGCGATTGACGATGGTGCCGAACTGAAAATCGCAGAAGGCCGGTTTGTCGACGACGTTGACGAGCGCGCCGTGCCGGCGCGCCGCTTCGGCGAAGTTTGCGGCGTCCTGCCGGTCCTCGATGTCCGCGATCGCGACAGAGACTCCGGCGAGATCCGCCTCACGCCACGAACGTCGCATCAGGGTGAGGCGCGTCGGATCGTTTCGAACGACGGAGCGAAGCTCAGGCGAGGGGTTCTCCGCAACGATCCTGACGGTGCCGCCGGCTGCCGCGAGGAGTTCGGCCTTCCAGGCGATGCCGTCCGATCCTCCAACGACAAGAATCGAGCGCCCGGCGAGATCGACGAAGAGCGGCAGCTTCGGCAGGGCGTTGAGGCGTGCGGGACGCCGATCGTCGGCGCGAGCGGGCACGCTCATTCCGCCGCCTCGGCCAGAGGGCCCGTGTTGGCGTGAAAATCGCGACCGTTGCCCGTTGCGGCCACGATCCCGGCGCGGATGACGAAATCCCCGAACCTCTCGGCGACCTTTCGGCCATGGGCGTAGGCCGCGAAGAGCGGGTCGAGAGCGGCGATGATCTCGTCGTGCTGCAGGTCGGCCGCATAGAGCTTCGAGAGGCGGGACCCGTCGAAGGCGCCGCCGAGATAGAGATTGTACCGACCCGGGCCTTTGCCCACGAGGCCGATCTCCGCGATATACGGGCGGGCGCAGCCATTGGGGCAACCGGTCATGCGGATCGTGATCTCGTCCTCGGCGAGGCCGCGAAGGCTGAGGCGCTCCTCGAGGGCCGTCACGAGCGAGGGCAGGTAGCGCTCGCTCTCGGCCAGCGCCAGACCGCAGGTCGGCAGGGCCACGCAGGCCATCGCGTTGCGCCGCAGCGCCGTGGCATGGCTCGTCAGGCCATGATCCTCGACGAGCGCTTCGATCTGCGCGCGCTTCCCCGGTGAGACATTGGCCACGATCACGTTCTGGTTCGCCGTGAGGCGGAACTCGCCGTCGTGGATCTCGGCGATCCGACGGAAGCCCGTCAGGAGGGAAGGGCCGCCCGGAATGTCGCGCAGACGGCCGTTCTCGATGAAGAGCGTCAAGTGGGAGCGGCCGTCTTCGCCCTCGACCCACCCGTAGCGATCGCCGTTGTTGTCGAACCGGAAAGGCTGCGGCTTGCCCAGGGCTTTGCCGATGCGACGCTCGACCTCGGCGCGGAACGCGTCGAGGCCCCGATCCTCGATGGTGTACTTGAGGCGCGCATGCTTGCGGAGCGTGCGGTCGCCCCAGTCGCGCTGCACCGTCACCACAGCCTCCGCCACGGCAAGGGCGTCTTCGGGCCGGCAGAAGCCCAGCACGTCGGCCGTGCGGGGATAGGTGTCCTCCTCACCGTGGGTCATGCCCATGCCGCCGCCGACCGTCACGTTCCAGCCCTTGACCTCGCCCTTCTTGCCGAGGATCGCGATGAAGCCGAGATCCTGTGCGAAGATGTCGACCTCGTTCGACGGCGGAACCGCCACCACCGTCTTGAACTTCCGCGGCAGGTAGGTCCGACCGTAGACGGGTTCGATGACCTCTTCTCCGCCGACGACCTTCTCCCCGTCGAGCCAGATCTCCCGATAGGCCGGCGTTTGCGGCAGGAGATGCTCGGAGATCGACCGGGCGAGATCAAGGGCCGCCGCGTGGGCGCGGGACTGATGCGGATTGGTCGAGGCCAGCACGTTGCGGTTGACGTCGCCGCAGGCGGCGAGCGTATCGAGAAGGGCCGCGTCGATGGCCTTCATGGTTGCCTTCAGGTTCGACTTGATCACGCCATGGAACTGGAACGTCTGCCGGGTCGTCAGGCGCAACGTTCCATTGGCGTAATCCTGGGCGATCCGATCGAGCTGCAGCCACTGGGCCGGCGTGCAGACGCCGCCCGGTATGCGCAGGCGGATCATGAACGAAAAGGCCTTCTCGAGCTTCTTCTTCGTCCGCTCGGCCCGCAGATCCCGGTCGTCCTGCAGATACATGCCGTGGAACTTGACCAGCTGCTGGTCGTCTTCGGTGATTGCCCCGGTGACGATGTCGGTGAGGCCTTCCGCGAGCGTCCCGCGCAGATAGCCGCTTGCCTCTTTGATGCGCTCGTTGCGCGAGAGTTCCTTGGACATCGTTCGTGCTTCTCAATAAACGTCTTGGTAATAGCGCCGGCCGCGCTCGAGTTCCGTGACGGCGTGTTCGGCCGCCTCGGGGGACAGGGCCTTCACGTCGGCGAAGGCTGCAACGAGGGCGGCGCGAACATCCTTCGCCATCGCCTTGGCGTCGCCGCAGACATAGACCTGCGCACCGTTGTCCAGCCAGTCGACGAGGTCGCGGCGCTGCTCCCAGAGGCGGTGCTGCACATATACCTTCTGTGGCGTGTCGCGCGAGAAGGCGAGGTCGAGCCGGGCGAGCGATCCGTCCCTCAGGGCATCCTGCCATTCCAGCTGATAGAGGAAATCGTGCGTGTAGCGCCGGTCGCCGAAGAACAGCCAGGATCTGCCGCCTGCTCCAAGGGCACGCCGTTCCTGCACGAAGGCGCGGAAGGGAGCAATGCCGGTTCCCGGGCCGATCATGATGATGTCGGTGGAAGGCTCTGGCAGCCGGAAATGCTTGTTGGGCTTTAGGCGAACGCGGGCGGCCGCGCCCGCCTTGAGGCGGTCCGCCACGAAGGTCGACGCGACACCCCGGCGCACGCGCCCATGGGCTTCATAGCGGACAGCTGCGATGAGAAGATGCGCCTCGTCGCCGACCTCCCTGCGCGAGGACGCGATGGAATAGGCCCGCGGCGGGAGAGGCCGGGTGAGCGCCGTGAGTTGCTGGGCGGTCAGCGTGACGGGGTAGGCTTCGACGAGATCGATGAACTGGCGTCCGTCGATCCAGGAGCGCGCCTGTCCCTCATCCAGGAGCCTGCGGAGCTCCGCATGGCCGGTCTCGGCCGCGAAGGTTTCGAGGGTCTTGACCGCGAGGGTCGTGATGTCGCGCTCGGTCGTCAATGTGGTGCGCAAGCTGTCATCGGCCTGCAGTCCTGTCGCCGCGAGAACGGCGTCCACGAGGGCCGGGTCGTTCTCGGGAAACAGCTCGAGCGCGTCGCCGGGCTCATAAGCCGGCGCGGCGCCGTCGAAGCCGAGCGCCAGGTGAATCGTCTCCTTGTCGGAGCGCGAGGAACTCAGGTTGACATGCTCGATCACCTCGCCGATCACGGCATCCCGGCTCGGCTCGACGCTGACGCGGGGGCCGAAATCGACCGACACCACGTTGCCCGAACTCTCCTGGGCCGGACTCTCCTGGGCCGGTGCGAAGGCTGCGAGCGTGGTCTTGATCCAGGCCGCGGCGGGCGCCTCGAAATCCAGGTCGCAATCGACCCTGTCTGCCGCGCGTACGGCGCCGAGTTCGGCCAGCCGCGCATCGAGGGCTTTGCCGACGCCGCAGAATTCCGCATAGGCGGTGTCGCCCAGCGCCAGGACGGCGAAGCTCGTACCTTCGAGACGAGGCGCCGATGGTCCCATGAGAGCCGCATAGGCCCGGGCAGCACGCCCCGGCGGCTCGCCTTCGCCCCAGGTGGCGGCGATCACCACCAGCTTTCCGTGCTGCGGCAGGTCGGCCACGTCGAGATCGGCGAAATCGACGATCTTCGGCTTGAAGCCGTCCTTGCGGGCGAGCTTCGCCACGTCCTGGGCCAGCCGCTCCGCATTGCCCGACTCGCTGGCGAAGAGGATCGTGAGCGGCTCTGACGCACGGGCAGGTGCATCCACCCGGGGGAGGGGCGCCTGACCCGCATCGATCCCGGCCAGGAAGCCCGCGAGCCATGCGCGCTGAATGGGAGAAGCGGCGCTCAGGACGCGATCGAGGCTGAGCCGGTCGTCGTCCCCGAAGGGCGCGGTTTGAGGCAGAAGAGCAAATGCTGACATGGCTTCAGTTTCGCGCTCAGCTCTGGATGAAGTCAATGAAACGTTCTTTTTAAAGAACCAGTTCCGGAAGAAAATTCTTTTGTCTCGGCTGGCCCGCGGAGAAGAGAATTCTGCGGAACCCGGGGCTTGGCTAGAAAGGGGTAGGTGCGCACCCGGCTCGGGACCGTGCCAGGCCTCAGGCCGTGATCTCGATCGGCAGTGCCGTCGTGGACTTCACCCGTTCGACGCTGAAGCGCGAACTGACGTTCTTCAAGGGGACGATGCCGATCAAACGCTTGTAGAACAGGTCGTAGGCCTTGACGTCCGGAACGACCACCCGCAGCAGGTAATCCACGTCCCCGGCCATGCGGTGGAACTCGACCACCTCGCTCATGGTCGAGATCGTCGTTGCGAAGCGCTCCAAGGATTCCTGCGTGTGGTCGCCGGCCTCGACGCAGACGAAGACCGTCAGGCCAAGCCCGAGCTTCTCCGGGTCCAGAAGGGCCACCCGGCGTTGAATAACCCCCTGGGCTTCGAGGCGCTGGATGCGTTTCCAGCACGGAGTTTGGGAGAGGCCGACCCGGTGGCCGATGTCAGCGACAGAAAGTGTGCCATCTTGCTGAAGAAGATCTAAAATTTTTCGGTCGATGCGGTCCATCTCTGCATCCCGTACTTCGATGAATATTGCTCCCCTCGCTTTTCACGTTTCAGGGAAAAATATTCTCTTCTTGCGACGTCCTGGCCGAGACGGCGAGCGGTCCGCGCCCCGGTTCAGTACAGCCTGACCTTGACACCGTTCGTTATTAAGAACAAGTTCGATTTTGCGCTTTGGAGAATTTGACGATGGATATGGGCTCAGGAGGCGTGCAGGCCGACGCTTTGGCCCGCGCCATGAAAGAAGTGGGCCTCGCGGAACGCCTTGCCCTCGCGTCGCGTGCGATCAACGGCCGGCTGGTCTTCACGACCAGCTTCGGTCTTGAAGACCAGGCGATCACCCATGCGATCTTCAGGGCGGGTCTCGACATTCACATCGAGCTCGTGACTCTCGACACCGGCCGGCTGTTTCCCGAGACCTATGACCTCTGGGCGCAGACGGAGGAGCGCTACGGGCGTCGGATCAACGCGGTCAGTCCCGACCGTTCCGACCTGGAGGCCCTGGTGGCCCGCCAGGGCGTCAACGGTTTCCGTCACTCGGTCGAGGCCCGGAAAGCCTGCTGCGACATCCGCAAGGTCGAGCCCCTGGGCCGGGCTCTCGCTGGGGCGGCCGGATGGGTCACGGGTCTTCGCGCCGAACAATCCGCCTTTCGCGCGGCCGTGCCGCTGGCCTTGCAGGACGAAGTGTATCGCCTGATCAAGCTCAATCCCCTGGCGGATTGGAGCCGACAGGACCTCGTCCGCTATGTCACCGACAACGCCGTTCCTTACAATCCGCTGCACGACCAGGGATACCCATCCATCGGCTGCGCACCCTGCACCCGGGCGGTTCGTCTCGGCGAGCCCGAGCGTGCAGGCCGCTGGTGGTGGGAGCAGGAGGCCAAGAAGGAATGTGGCCTGCATCTCGTGCCGACCCAGAGAATTCAGGAGCATTCCCATGATCGGCGGGCGTGACGCGGGAGATGTGCGCTACGCAAAGCGGTCCGAGCCTCAAGGGGCTCTGTCCGAGGGCAAGGGGCTGCGGTCGGACTTGACCCATCTCGACCGCCTTGAAGCGGAAAGCATCTACATCATGCGCGAGGCCGTCGCCGAAAGCGACAATCCCGTCATGCTGTATTCCATCGGCAAGGACTCTTCGGTCCTGCTGCACCTTGCTCTCAAGGCGTTCTATCCGGCAAGGCTGCCGTTTCCCCTTCTGCATGTGGACACGACCTGGAAGTTTCGCGAAATGATCGCTTTCCGGGACCGACGCGCGCGCGAACTCGGGATTGATCTTCTGGTGCACACCAATCAGGACGGTCTTGCCCGCAACATCGGTCCGATCAGCCATGGCTCGGAAGTGCATACCGACGTCATGAAAACCCAGGCGCTCAAGCAGGCGCTCGAGCAGTACGAGTTCGATGCCGCGTTCGGCGGCGCCCGTCGCGACGAGGAGAAGTCGCGAGCCAAGGAACGGGTGTTCTCGCTGCGCAACGCCCATCACCGCTGGGATCCCAAGCGCCAGCGGCCCGAGCCCTGGCAGCTCTATAACGGACGCAAGCGCCGAGGCGAGAGCCTGCGCGTCTTTCCACTCTCCAATTGGACTGAGCTCGACATCTGGCTCTACATCCACCGGGAGAACATCCCCATCGTTCCGCTCTATTTTGCCGCCGAGCGTCCGGTTGTGCAGCGGGACGGCATGCTCATCCTCGTGGATGATGAAAGATTGCCGCTTCATCCGGGCGAGCGGCCGCAACTGCGGTCCGTGCGGTTCAGGACGCTCGGCTGCTACCCCCTGACCGGGGCCGTGGAGAGCACCGCGTCCACTCTCCCCGACATCATTCGCGAGACGCTCGAGGCGCGGACGTCCGAACGCCATGGACGCGCCATCGACAAGGACACCGCGGCGTCCATGGAACGCAAGAAGCAAGAGGGCTACTTCTGATGTCGGTTCATCTCGAACCCGAGAGTTTCAAGCTGGAGGATTATCTCGCGGCGCATGAGCGCAAGAGCCTGTTGCGGTTCATCACCTGCGGCTCCGTCGACGATGGAAAGTCCACGCTGATCGGCCGCCTGCTGTACGAGTCCAAGCGTTTGTTCGACGACCAGCTCGCAACGCTCGAGCGCGACTCGCGCAGGCACGGAACGCAGGATGGCGGCATCGACTTTGCCCTTCTGGTCGATGGGCTGGCCAGTGAACGCGAGCAGGGCATCACCATCGATGTCGCCTATCGCTTCTTCTCGACAGACCAGCGGAGCTTCATCGTGGCCGACACTCCCGGCCATGAGCAATACACGCGCAACATGGCCACGGGTGCGTCGACGGCCGATGTCGCCATCCTGCTCATCGATGCGCGCAAGGGCATCACGCGCCAGACGCGCCGCCACGCCCTTCTCGTGTCGATGCTCGGGATCCGTCACGTGGCCCTGGCGATCAACAAGATGGATCTCGTGGCGTGGTCCAGGGAGAAATTCGACCAGATCGGAGCGGAGTTCCGGGCCTTCGCGGTCAATCTGGGCTTCGATCGGATCGACGCCATCCCGGTATCGGCTCTCAACGGCGACAACGTGGTCGAACCGTCGTCACAGGCCGGCTGGTACGAGGGGCCGACGCTGCTTGCCTATCTCGAAACCATCGAGGTCGAGCAGAAGGCCGATGCGGAGCCGTTCCGCATGCCGGTCCAGTGGGTCAATCGGCCGAGCCCGAACTTCCGCGGGTTCGCCGGCATCGTCACGAGCGGTCGGATCCGGCCGGGATCGCGAGTGCGGATCCTGCCCTCCGGGCTTGAGACTGCCGTTGACCGGATCGTGACGATGGACGGCGACCTGGCCGAGGCGATTACCGGGCAATCCGTCACACTCACCCTGTCCGACGAGGTGGATATCTCCCGAGGAGACGTCATCGCTTCGGTGGAGCGACAGGCGCAGGTTTCCGACAGGATCGAAGCCCGCCTGTTCTGGATGGCCACGGAGCATTTGAAAGAAGGCGATCAGTTTCTTCTGAAGCTCGGGGCAGCGGCCGTGCCCGCGCGGGTCGTGCGCGTGCGGCAGCGAATCGATCTCGCATCGCTCGCCTCCGTGCCCGTGTCGTCGCTCGGGCCCAACGATATCGGCCACGTGGTTCTCGCCCTGGACCAGCCTGTCGCCTTCGACCCGTACGCGCAGAGCCGTCGCACCGGCGGCTTCATCCTCATCGACCGGGAGAGTTTCGACACGGTTGCGATTGGTCTCGTGGATGGCGCCGCTTCGGAACAGCCGGTCAATCTCGACGTGGTCCGGACCAATGCTCCGCTGGCCTGGATCAAGTGGACCGGCGAGCAAAAGCGGCGGAGCGCTCTCAAGGCCATGTCGTGGCGGGTCATCGGATCCGTTGCAACCATCGGTGCCGCGGTCGTCCTGACCCAGGACGTTCGCCTGGCGGCAGCGATCGGCGCGACCGAGGTCGTGACCAAGCTCGTGCTATATTACGGCCACGAGCGCCTGTGGGCCCGCATCCGCTACGGCCTGTCCGTCGCCACCGGGAAGCATGGCGGCGGGCCGCAGAGCTCGAGCGTCAATTAGAGGCGCGATCCTCGCCCCGCACATTCATCATCGTGTCAAATGCCCTGAGCCGTCGGGAGGCCGTGGCCGGGCAAGGTTGAAGGAAGACCCATGAGCGAGCGTTCCCCGCGAAACCGGTCCCTGCATGCGCAGACCCGACTTGTCCATGACGGCACGCTGCGCTCGGATTTCGGCGAGACCTCCGAGGCGCTCTTCCTCACGCAGGGCCACGTCTATGAAAGCGCCGAGGACTGCGAAGCCCGCTTTACCGGGGAGAGTCCCGGGTTTCTCTACGCCCGCTTCTCGAACCCGACCGTCACGATGTTCGAGCAGCGGATGGCCTCCTTCGAAGGCGCTGAAGCCGCGCGCGCGACCGCGACCGGCATGGCCGCCGTGACGGCGGCCCTCATGGGCCTGCTGCAGGCGGGCGACCACATCGTTGCGGCCCGGGCCCTCTTCGGCTCCTGCCGCTATGTCGTGGCCGAACTCCTGCCGCGATTCGGCGTGGCCGCCACTCTGGTCGACGGAACGGATCTCGATGCGTGGCGCAACGCGGTGCGGCCGGAGACGAAAGTGTTCTTCCTGGAAAGCCCGGCCAATCCCACGCTCGAAGTCATCGACATCGAAGCCGTCGCGGGCATCGCCCGCCGGGCCGGAGCGAAATTCGTGGTCGACAACGTGTTCTCATCCCCGATCTGGCAAAAGCCGCTGCGGCTCGGTGCCGATTGCGTGGTGTATTCGGCCACCAAGCATATCGACGGGCAGGGGCGCTGCCTCGGCGGCGTAATTCTTGCCTCCGAGGAGTTCATCCAGACCCACGTTCACACCCTGCTGCGGCAGACCGGCCCGTCGATGTCGCCGTTCAACGCCTGGGTGCTTCTGAAGAGCCTGGAAACGCTGCCCCTGCGGGTGGAGCGCCAGACCCTGACGGCCGCCGCCGTCGCCGATGCCCTGGCGGGACATTCCAAGATCCGCCGCCTGATCTATCCGGGCCGGGCCGATCATCCGCAGGCGGACATCATTGCCCGGCAGATGACGGGCGGCTCGACCCTGATCGCCCTGGAGATCGAAGGAGGCAAGGCCGGGGCCTTCCGCTTCCTGAACGCCCTCGAACTCATCCGGATCTCCAACAATCTCGGCGATGCCAAGAGCCTCATCACCCATCCGGCCACGACGACGCACCAGCGCTTCACACCGGAGGAGAGGGCGGAGATGGGAGTCTCCGAAGGGCTGGTCAGGCTGTCGATTGGCCTTGAGCACGAGGATGATCTGATCGACGATCTGCTGCAGGCGCTCGAGCCGGTTTGATGGTTATCGGACGAGGTCCGGATCCGTGACGACGGGCCTGCTGGAATCCTGCGCCCATTCCGACATCGAGCCGTCGTAGAGCCTGACGTCCGGCCGCCCGAGCAATGCCGAGAGAACGAACCAGTTGGTCGAGGCGAGGTGGCCGGTGTTGCAGTAGCTGATCACCGGTCCGGGCGGTATGTCGCCGAAGAGCCGTTCGAGGTCGGCGAAGGGCCGCAACTGACCCGTGCCCGGCTGGAAGGCCTTCGCCTGATCCAGATGGACGGCGCCCGGCAGGCGGCCGGCGCGGGCGACTTGCGGACTTTTGTCTCGGCCCTCGAACTGCGCCTGCGAGCGCCCGTCGAGAAGTGTCGCTTCGGTTCGCTCAAGGGCCGTCTCGACGGCATCGATCTTGGCTCTCGAGCCTTCGTCGAGCCGGACGGGGTAAGGGGCGCTTTCCGTCGGCACCGCCGGTCCTGTTTCGACTGCATTTCCGCTGTCGTGCCAGGCCCGGTAGCCGCCGTCGAGGATCGAGACCCGCTCATGACCTGCGGTCTTCAAGGTCCAGAAGACCCGGGCCGCCGCACTGAAATCGGATGGAGCCTCTCCGGCCGACACAATGATCGCCTGGCGCTCGGGTGTGAGGCCGATGCGGCTCAGGATGCCGGATAAGTGCGCAATGTCCGGCAGAAGGCCGCCGGCGCCTCCCGCCGCGACACGCCAGCCGTCCGCGGCGTAGTCGCTGTGAACGGCGCCGGGGATGTGCCCCGCCTCGAAGGACGCCCGGCCGCCGCTCTCCGTCGACCGGATATCCACGACCAGGATCGATCGATCGCCGGGACGACCGGTGAGCCATTCGAGAGAGACGAGCGGTGCCGTGGTCATGGTCAGCAGAGGCCGAGAGCAGGGACAGGGATGGGATCAGTTCGCCTTCGGCTGCGGCACGATGCGCAGATAGGGCTTGGGCGCCTTCCAGCCGCCCGGATAGAGTCCCTTGGCCTCCTCGTCCGAGACCGAGCCCGCGATGATGACGTCCTCGCCTTGCTTCCAGTTCGCCGGAGTCGCAACGCGATGCTTTGCCGTGAGCTGGAGGGAGTCGATGACCCGCAGCACCTCGTCGAAGTTGCGGCCCGTGGTCATGGGATAGACCAGGACCAGCTTGATCTTCTTGTCCGGGCCGATGATGAAGACGTTGCGGACCGTCTGGTTGTCGGCGGCCGTCCGCCCCTCCGCCGTGTCGCCTGCTTGGGCCGGCAGCATGCCATAGAGCTTGGAAATCGAGAGGTCCTGGTCGCCGATGATCGGATAATTGACGGCCGCCCCTTGCGTCTCTTCGATGTCGCGCGCCCAGGCCGCGTGCTTCTCGACCGGATCGACGGAAAAGCCGATCACCTTCACGCCGCGTCGGTCGAATTCCGGCTTCAGGCGCGCCACTTCGCCCAATTCGGTGGTGCAGACGGGCGTGAAGTTTTTCGGATGAGAAAACAGTACCGCCCAGGAATCGCCGATCCACTCATGGAAACGGATGGGGCCATCCGTCGTGACCGTTTCGAAGTCAGGGGCGGTCTGTCCGATTTGAAGTGTCATCGCGGGATTCCTTCTGCGCAGTGCATCTGTTGGCTGATCGTCAAGTCTACAAAGCAGGGTGCAGTCTCACTCTTCCGATCCCGTGCGCGCTGCCGATTCGCGGTCGTTCCCAAGAAGCAAGTTACAAACCCTCGCGGAGCCCGGCACGAGAGTCGAAACGACCCCAGTGCCTGACGAGACGGTGCGGGCCAGCCGGTGCATGTTCTCGCGCCCGACTGGCCTGATGGAAGTGTTGTTCCAGCGGGAGCAGGAGTCAATAAAAATGTTCTTTTTAAAGAACAACTTTTTAGGGTAAGATTCATCTCCGGAACGGAGCCTTCGTGGCACAACGTTCTCGAAGAGCGTAGTTTTGGCTCAAACCAGACAAGAAATCGCCGTCTTCCGCAACGGCGGCTGAAATAAGAATGATCGTGCGTTGTGGAGGCACAAACGAGAACGATTTTCCTTCGAATGACTTGCCGGACTGAAATAGATTTCCACGATCAGGCCAGTCCGAGGTGCATCAACGGCATCATTGATCTCGAAATTGAGAAGGGGCCGCCTCGCTCAATTTGACAATCGTTCTTTTTAACGGATAGTTCTTTGCTTCGTTCCAGACAAGCGTCGGTCGGACGTTTCATAGATCGAGCCGCCGCGGTCAAAGCCCAGGAGGGTCACGTGCAAAACAGAGTCTCGCAAGGCAGGTTCTTGAATATCGCCAGTGAGAGCCGACCCTTCCGCCTGCGGTCCGTCGTGGCTGCGCTGGTGATCGGCGGCGCTGGTCTCCTGACCTTGTCCGGCGCGGTGTCGGCGCAGACGCAACTGCTGAACGTGTCCTACGATCCGACCCGTGAGCTTTACCGCGAGATCAATCAGGCCTTCGCGGACGAGTGGAAGGCGCAGACCGGCGAGGCGGTCAATGTCCGCGCGTCGCACGGCGGATCGGGCGCGCAGGCCCGCACGGTGATCGACGGGATCGACGCCGATGTGGTGACGCTCGGCATTCCCTCCGACATCGACGCGATTGCCAAGGCCACCAAGAAGATCCCGACCGACTGGCGCAGCAGGCTGCCCAACAATTCACTGCCCTACACGTCGACCGTCGTCTTCCTGGTCCGCAAGGGGAATCCGAAGGGCATCAAGGACTGGGATGATCTGGTGAAGCCGGGCATTCAGGTCATCACGCCGAATCCGAAGACGTCTGCCGGCGGACGTTGGAATTTCCTCGCCGCCTGGGGCTATTCCCACGCGAAGGACGGGAGCGCCGACAAGGCGAAAGAGTTCGTCACCGCGCTCTACAGGAACGTGCCCGTGCTCGATACCGGGGCGCGCGGATCGACCGTGACCTTCGCGCAGCGCGCGCTCGGGGACGTGCTGCCGGCCTGGGAGAACGAGGCCTTCCTCGTGCTCGACGAGTTCGGTCGCGACAAGTTCGAGATCGTGGTGCCGACCCTGTCGATTCTCGCCGAGCCTCCGGTGGCGCTCGTCGATGCGAACGTGGACGCCAAAGGCACGCGCAAGGTCGCCGAGGGTTACCTCAAGTTCCTCTATTCCGATAAGGCTCAGGCGATCTTCGCCAAGCACCATTACCGTCCGAGCAAGGCCGAGGCGGCCAAGCCGGAGGACCTCGCGGCCCTGCCGAACCTGAAGCTGTTCACAATCGAATCCCTGCAGGGTAACTGGGACGATATCCAGAAGAACAATTTCGACTCGGGCGGGCTCTTCGACCAGATCAGCAAGCGTTGATCCATGCGGTCCGGCACCATTCTGCCTCTGAAACAAGCGAGCGTGATGCCGGGCTTCGGCATCACGCTCGGCTACACTCTGATCTATCTCAGCCTCCTCGTGCTCCTGCCGCTCGGCGCGCTCATCGCCAAGGCCTCGGGGATCGGCCTGTCCGGCATCGTCGCGGTCGCCGCCGAGCCCCGGGTTGCGACTGCGCTCTGGACGAGCTTCAGCATCTCGCTCGTCGCGGCCGCCGTGGCGTCCCTGTTCGGGCTCCTGGTCGCCTGGGTCCTGACCCGATACGACTTTCCCGGCCGCAGGATCGTCGACGCGATCGTCGATCTGCCTTTCGCCCTTCCGACCGCCGTGGCCGGCATCGCGCTGGCGGCGCTCTACGCGCCGAACGGCTGGGTGGGCTCTTTCCTCGAGCCTCTCGGCCTCAAGGTGGCCTATACGCCTCTCGGCATCTTCGTCGCCCTGGTGTTCATCGGGCTGCCCTTCGCGGTCCGGACGGTTCAGCCCCTGATCGCCGAAAGCGAGCGCGAACTGGAGGAGGCCTCCGCACTGCTGGGGGCGTCCCGGTGGCGGACCGTCTGGAGCATACTTCTCCCGCCGCTCCTCCCCGGCGTACTGACCGGTTTCGCGCTCGCCTTCGCCCGCGCCGTGGGCGAATACGGCTCGGTGATTTTCATCGCGGGGAACCTGCCCTATGTGTCGGAGATCGCCCCGCTGCTGATCGTGATCAAGCTGTCCGAATACGACTATACCGGAGCGACGGTGATCGCGACGATCATGCTGGCGATCTCGTTTGCGGCGCTGCTGGTGATCAACCTGCTTCAAGCCTGGAGCCGGAGGAGGTTCGGTCATGTCTGACGCGAGCGTTGCCCTTCTCGCCCCGCCTTCGTCGTCAGTCCCGGTCGTGACGGAGCGGCGCTGGGTGCGGCGGCTGACCATCGCGGTCGCGCTCATCTTCCTGTTCCTGTTCCTGATCCTTCCGCTCGCCGTCATCTTCGTGGAAGCGTTCCGTCGTGGATGGGCCGGCTACCTCGCGGCCTTCCAGGAGGCGGACGCACAGGCGGCGATCAGGCTCACGCTGACGGTCGCGGCGATCTCCGTTCCGGCGAACGTCGCGTTCGGCCTCGCGGCCTCGTGGGCTATCGCCAAGTTCGAGTTCAAGGGCAAGAGCCTGCTGATCACCCTGATCGACCTGCCGTTCTCCGTCTCGCCGGTCGTCTCCGGCCTCATCTACCTGCTCCTTTTCGGCGCTCAGGGGCTGTGGGGATCATGGATCATGGCGCATGGCATCAAGATCGCCTTCGCGCTGCCGGGCATCGTGCTGGCCACCATCTTCGTGACGTTCCCCTTCGTGGCGCGACAGTTGATCCCGCTCATGCAGGAGCAGGGCACCGCGGACGAGGAGGCCGCCCTGACGCTAGGCGCGAGCGGCTGGCGCACCTTCCTCACCGTGACGCTGCCCAACATCAAATGGGGACTGCTCTACGGCGTCCTGCTCTGCAATGCCCGCGCCATGGGCGAGTTCGGCGCCGTATCCGTCGTCTCGGGGCACATCCGCGGCCTGACCAACACCATCCCGCTCCATGTGGAGATTCTCTACAATGAGTACAACTTCGTTGCGGCCTTTGCCGTCGCCTCGCTCCTCGCTTGCCTCGCCCTCCTCACATTGGCGCTCAAGTCTTTCCTCGAATGGCGTCACGGAGCCGATCTCGCCGGAGGCCCGCATCGCTGATCAGAGCCAGGCCGTGGGCATCCGGGTTGCCGGCGTGACGAAGGCGTTCGCGGGCGCCGCCGCTCTCCACGACGTCGACCTCGCCGTCCGACCCGGAGAACTCCTGGCCCTGCTCGGGCCGTCGGGCTCCGGAAAGACCACGCTCCTGCGCATCATCGCGGGATTGGTGGAGGCGGATCGCGGGCAGGTCTTCTTCGGCGGCTTGGATGCCACCACGCTGCCGGTGCAGAAGCGTCAGGTCGGTTTCGTCTTCCAGCATTATGCTCTGTTCAAGCACATGAGCGTCGCCGACAACATCGCCTACGGGCTGCATGTTCGCACGCGGGCGAACCGCCCGCCCAAGGCCGAGATCCGGCGCCGCACCTCGGAGCTGCTCGATCTGGTTCAGCTGTCCGGCTATGAAAGCCGGTTCCCGGCGCAGCTCTCCGGCGGCCAGCGGCAGCGCGTCGCCCTGGCCCGCGCGCTGGCCGTCGAGCCACGCGTCCTCTTGCTCGACGAGCCCTTCGGCGCCCTCGACGCCAAGGTGCGCAAGGACCTCCGCGCCTGGCTGCGCGACATCCACGAGCGCACCGGAAAGACCACGGTCTTCGTCACGCACGATCAGGACGAGGCCCTCGAGCTGGCGGACCGCGTCGCGGTCCTTAATCAGGGCAGGGTGGAGCAGGTCGGTAGCCCCGACGACATGCAGGATCATCCTGCGACGCCTTTCGTCATGACTTTTCTCGGCCAGGCCGCCCGGTTCCCGGCGGACATCCGCGACGGACGGGTGCTGGTCCATGGAAAGCCTGTGCCGGTCGCTCCTGCGAGATCCGTCGGCGGCTCGTCCCATCTCTATTGCCGTCCCTGGCACCTGAAGCCGACGGCTCCCGGCCAGGGTCACCAGACGGGCACCATCAGCGGGGTTCGACGGCTCGGGTCCATGCGGCGGGTCGAGGTCTCGCACGCCGACGGGGCGAAGCTCGAGGTCGAGGTTCCTCTGGCGACGAGCCTGCGTCAAGGCGAGGAGATCGGTCTCGAGATCCTGGGCGGCGTGCTCTTTCCGGAGCCGTGATGCTCCCGACAGGTGGATCGAAGCGCCGCCATCCGCCACGCCTCATCGCCAGCGCTCACCAGGAACCTGGGCAGATTTGAACCGTTGAAAGGTGGCTGCGGACGGTCGTCGTCCCTGTGGCCGCCATCGCCTCAGCCTGTTCCGTCCTGGCCTGAACGATCGCTTTTCATCTCGAGGAGGCTCAGGGTGAGTGCAAGCCAGTCAAGCGCGCCTCTGCCGGAAACAATTTCCATCACCCTGACGGTCAACGGCGAAGCCCGGCAGCTCGACGTGCTGCCCTGGACGGTTCTGCTCGACCTGCTGCGGGATCATCTCGGCCTGACCGGAACCAAGAAGGGCTGCGATCACGGACAATGCGGAGCCTGCACGGTGATCGTCGACGGCCGGCGGATCAACTCCTGCATGGCCTTCGCGGCCATGAAGGACGGAGCACACATCACCACGGTCGAGGGCTTGGCGAAGGGGGGAGACCTGCATCCCCTGCAGCAGGCTTTCATCGATCACGATGCCTTTCAATGCGGCTACTGCACGCCCGGGCAGATCTGCTCGGGGGTCGCTCTGATCGAGGAGGGGCGGGCGCGCACGCGCGACGAGATCCGCGAGCTCATGAGCGGCAACATCTGCCGCTGCGGGGCCTATACGAACATCGTCGATGCCATCGAACAGGTGATCGGGTTCGACGGGGAGGCCGGGCGATGAACCGTTTTTCCTACCTGCGCGCGTCGAGCGTCGAGCAAGCTGTCCGGGAGGCCGCGGCCGATCCGACGGTCCGCTTCATCGCCGGCGGTACCAATCTCATCGATCTGATGAAGTACAACGTGGAGCGTCCCGAACGGCTGATCGACATCACGCGGCTGCCCCTGGATCAGATCGCCGAGACGGATGGCGGCGGCCTGCGGATCGGCGCCCTGGTGACAAACGACCAGGCCGCCTACGATAAGCGCGTCACGGACCGCTACCCGCTTCTGTCCAGCGCCATCCTGGCCGGAGCATCGCCGCAGCTGCGCAATGCCGCGACGACGGGCGGCAATCTCCTGCAGCGGACCCGCTGCTATTATTTCTACGACCCCGGCACGCCCTGCAACAAGCGCGAGCCGGGCACGGGCTGCCCGGCGATCACGGGCCGCAACCGCATCCACGCCATTCTGGGAACCAGCGAGCACTGCATCGCCACGCATCCGTCCGACATGGCAGTCGCGATGGCGGCCCTGGAGGCCGTAGTCCACGTGACGGGTCCCGACGGCGAGCGGGCGATCCCGGTGTCCGATTTCCACCGCCTGCCGGACGACCGGCCCGAGATCGACACCACCCTGCGGCATGGGGAGATCATCACGTCCGTGGAACTGCCGCCGGCGGATTTCAGCCGCAACTATACCTATCTCAAGCTGCGCGACCGCCTCTCCTATGCTTTCGCGCTCGTCTCCGTCGCGGCTGCCCTCCACATGGAGGGAGACACCATCGCCGAGGCGAGGCTCGCGCTCGGCGGCGTTGCGCACAAACCCTGGCGCGACCGGGAGGCGGAAGCTCTCCTGCACGGACAACCGGCTACCCGCGATCGCTTCAGCGCGGTTGCCGACCACATCCTGAAGGATGCCAAGGGCTACGAGGACAACGCGTTCAAGATCGATCTCGCCAGACGGGCAATCATTCGCGCCCTCTCGCAGGCTGCGGCCGGAACGCCCCAGTCTCAAACCGACAAGCGGATCCAGTGAGGGCAGGGCCCATGCAGCAGGCAAACGCTTACATCGGCACTCCTCAGAACCGCGTGGACGGCCGCGCCAAGGTCACGGGCGAGGCGAAATACGCGGCGGAATTCGACGCGCCGGACCTCGCCTACGGGATCGTCGTCTCGGGCGCCATTGCCAAGGGGCGGATCGCGTCGATTGACACGTCAGCGGCGCTCGCCGTGCCGGGCGTGCTGCAGGTCTTCACGCACGAGAACCGGCCCCGGACGGCCTGGTTCGACCACAAGTTCCGGGACGAGACGGCGCCCCCAGGATCGCCCTTCCGGCCGCTTTATGACGACAAGGTGATTTATAGCGGCCAGCCAGTCGCCCTCGTCATCGCCGAGTCGTTCGAGCTTGCCGCCCATGCGGCCTCGCTCGTGCGGGTCGCGTACGAGACCGACGCCCACATGACCGATCTCGATCTCCGGCGGAGCGAGGCCTATGTGCCGCCGAAGAAGCGCTCGGGCGTCAAGGCGCCGCCGAGCCCGCGCGGCGATGCCGAAGACGCCTTCGCCCAGGCGCCCGTGAAGGTCCATGCGGAATACCGGGTCGCCATCGAGCACCACAATCCGATGGAGCCTCATGCCTCGACGGTCGTCTACGGAGACGACGGCTCGCTCACCATCCACGACAAGACACAAGGAGCGCAGAACAGCCAGAGCTACGTGTCGAGCGTCTTCGGCCTCTCCAGCGACCAGGTTCGCGTGGTGTCGCCCTTCATCGGCGGAGCCTTCGGATCCGGCCTGCGCCCGCAATACCAGCTGTTCCTGGCCGTCATGGCGGCGCTCGAGCTCAAGCGCTCGGTCCGCGTGGTCCTGACCCGCGACCAGATGTTCACCTTCGGCTACAGGCCCCTGACGATCCAGACGGTCTCGCTGGGAGCCAACCCGGACGGGAAGCTCGTGTCCATCATGCACGATGCCATCCAGACCACCTCCACCTTCGAGGATTATCAGGAGGTCGTCGTGAACTGGGCGAACCTCCTCTACCATTGCGACAACGTCAAGCTGACCTACAAGCTGGCGCAGGTGGATACCTACACGCCCATCGACATGCGTGCTCCTGGAGCGGCCATCGGCGTCGCGGCTATCGAAACCGCCATGGACGAACTGGCCTATGCGGCCGGCATCGATCCCATCGAGCTGCGGCTGCGGAATTACGCCGAGGTGGATGAGGCCGACAAGAAGACCTTCACGAGCAAGGAGCTCAGGGCCTGCTACCAGGTAGGGGCCGAGCGCTTCGGCTGGGCCAAGCGCAACCCCGAGCCCCGCTCCATGCGCGAGGGGCGCGAACTCGTCGGCTGGGGCATGGCGACAGGCGTGTGGGAAGCCATCATGCAGAAGACCGCAGCGCGTGCGGTCCTAACCCTTGACGGCACGCTCGAAGTCGCCACCGCGACCACGGATATCGGCACCGGCACCTACACGATCCTGACCCAGATCGCTGCAGAGACCCTGGGGCTTCCCATGGCGGTGGTGACCGCGAAGATCGGGGACTCCAGCCTGCCGAAATCGCCCGTCCAGGGTGGGTCATGGACGGCCGCCTCCTCGGGCTCGGCGGTGCAGAAGGCCTGCCAGACGATTCGGGGGCAGCTCTTCAAGCATGCCCGTCAGATGGACGACTCGCCTCTGGCCAATTCCAGCCTCGAGCAGGTGACGTTCGCCGACGGGCGGATCCAGCTGATGAGCGACCCGACTGCCTTCGTGACCTTTGCGCAGGCCATGCAGGCCGGCGGCGTCGACAGGATCGAAGCGGAGGAAAAGGCCAGCCCCGGCATGCTGACGAACATGCGCTATTCCGGCTACTCCCATTCTGCCATCTTCGCGGAGGTCAGGGTCGACGAGGAGCTGGGCACCATCCGGGTGACCAGGATCGTCAATGCCGTTGCGGCCGGGACGATCCTCAACCCCAAGACGGCGCGCAGCCAGATCATGGGCGGCGTCGTGTTCGGCATCGGCATGGCGCTGGAAGAGGAATCCATGCTCGACCATGATCTCGGGCGCTTCATGAACCACAATCTTGCCGAGTACCACGTTCCGGTGAATGCGGACATCCACGAGATCGACGTGATCTTCGTGTCCGAGCACGAGGAGAAGCTGAACCCTCTGGGCATCAAGGGCGTGGGCGAAATCGGCGTCGTCGGAACCGCCGCGGCGATCGGAAACGCGATCTTCCATGCCACGGGAAAACGTGTCCGCGAATACCCGATCACCATCGACAAGCTGCTCGGATAGGCTGAGCTGTCCGGTATGTTCGGAACGGCGGATTGCCTTCGGGCCACGGCGTTCTACTTGGAGCCGGCATGATCACGAGCGATGCGGACATCCTGAAGGAAGCCGAAGACTGGAAGCGCTCCGGCCGGGGCGTTGCGGTGGCCACCGTCATCGAGACCTGGGGATCCGCGCCCCGTCCCGTCGGCAGCCATCTCGTCATCGACCATGACGCCAATTTCCTCGGTTCCGTCTCGGGCGGCTGCGTCGAGGGCGCGGTCATCACGGAAGCCATGGATGTGATCGCCGACGGACGGGCCAGGGTGCTGGAGTTCGGGGTCGCGGACGAGACCGCCTGGCAGGTCGGGCTCACCTGCGGCGGGCGCATTCGCATTTATCTCGAGCGAGTTGAGGACGGGTCCGCGGGCCCTGCATGGGGTCATGGCTCGGATCGGGCGCTTCGATGAACCTCGATCTTCTCACGGCCCTGAACAAGGAAGGCGCCGCTCGCCGTGCGGCTGTTCTGATCACGGAGGTGGACACCGGACGTCAGCGCCTCGTCCGCGAGACGGACGTTGCAGGCGATCCCCTGCGCCACCGCCTTGAGGAGCACCTCGACCTTCGCAAGAGCGGCCTCGTTGAGCAGGACGGACGACAGTTCTTTCTGAACGTGCAGGTTCCGTCCATCAAGCTCCTCGTCATCGGGGCGGTTCATGTGGGCCAGGCGCTCGCCCCGATGGCGGCGGGGCTCGACCTTGCCGTCACGATTATCGATCCGCGCAGCGCCTTTGCCACGCCTGAGCGCTTTCCGGGTGTGAACCTGCTGCCGGAATGGCCGGATGACGCTCTGACGCGCATCGGTCTCGACCGCCATACGGCAGTTCTGACGCTCACGCATGATCCGAAGATCGACGATCGTGCCCTTGTGGAAGCCCTCAGGTCCGACTGCTTCTACATCGGTGCGCTCGGGTCGCGGAAGTCCCATGCGCAGCGGCTGGATCGCCTGCGCGCGGGCGGTTTCGGAGAGGAGGATCTTGCCCGCATTCATGGGCCGGTGGGTCTCAACATCGGGGCAGTGTCTCCGGCGGAGATCGCCGTCTCCATCCTGGCCGAGATCATCTCCCTCCTGCGCAGGGAGCGCAGGATCGCGCGCGAGGCCGCGTCGCGATGAACACCATCGCGGCGATCATCCTGGCGGCGGGACGCGGAACGCGGTTCGGCCCCGCCCCCAAACTGCTGGCGCTCCTCGACGGAACACCCCTGGTCCGACACGTGACGGAGGCAGCCGTCCGATCCTCGGCCAGGCCGGTGATCGTCGTGACGGGCCATCGCGCGGATGACGTGGAAGCGGCGGTCAGGACACAACCAGTCCAAGTGACGCGCAACAGCGTTTTCGCCGATGGCCTCTCAACGTCGCTTCTGGCCGGCTTTTCAGCATTGCCCCCCGGCATCGAGGCGGCCATCGTCCTGTTGGGAGACATGCCGCTGGTGACGGCGGACCTCATCGACGAACTTGCGGCCGCCTGGCGCGGATCGGGACAGCCCGCGGCCCTGATCCCGGTGTTCGATGGGCAGAGAGGAAATCCGGTCGTCCTCTCGAGAGCTTTGGAAGATCCCATCAGAGAGCTGTCAGGCGATGCCGGGGCGGGCCGGATCCTGCGCGACCATCCGGGAGTGGTGGAATGGCCCGTGAAGAGCCCATCCATCCTCCAGGACATCGACACGCCGAACGAGCTGCGATCTCTGCAAATTTAGAGGATCGGCTTGCCGCCGGTCACCGCAATGGTGGCGCCTGAGACATAGCTCGAATCCGGCTCCGCCAGCATTACATAAGCGGATGCCAGCTCTCTTGGCTGCCCGGGACGCTTCATCGGCACCTGCGAGCCGAACTCCTTCACCTTCTCCGGCGGCATGGTGGAGGGGATGAGAGGTGTCCAGATCGGACCGGGAGCCACGCAGTTCACGCGAATGTTTTTCTCGGCGAGCAGCTGCGCCAGACCGCCGGTGAAATTCTGGATGGCTCCCTTGGTGGTGGCATAGGCCAGGAGCTGCGGGCTCGGCGTGTCGGCGTTCACGGAGGTGGTGTTGATGATCGCGCTGCCTTCAGGCATGTGCGGCACGGCAGCCTTGCAGAGATAGAACATCGCGTGGATGTTGGTGCGGAAGGTAACGTCCCATTCCTCGTCGCTGATCTCCTCGATGGAGGTGAACGAGGCCTGATGGGCCGCGTTGTTGACCAGAATGTCGATGCGGCCGAACTCCTTCACGGCGCGATCGACGATGGCGCGGCAATGGGCCGGATCCTTGATGTCGCCGGGCATGAGGAGGGCCTTGCGACCGGCCGCCTCGACGAGGCGCTGTGTCTCGCGGGCGTCCTCCTCCTCGTTGTAATAGCTGATCAGCACATCTGCACCCTCGCGGGCATAAGCGAGAGCCACGGCGCGCCCGATGCCGCTGTCGCCGCCGGTGATGATCGCCTTCTTGTCAGCCAGACGTCCGGAGCCCTTGTAGCTGTCCTCGCCATAGTCGGGCTGCGGGTCCATGGCGGCGCTGGAGCCGGGCATGGGCTGCTTCTGATCGGGGAAAGGTGGTTTCGGGAAATCCTGAGCCATCGTCGTGGTCCTTGCAAACGGGGCGTTACTGCTGCGGCTGCGCCGGCGTGTTGAGGGACCCGGTCGCTTCGGCGCTGTCGAGCTTCATGCGCCAAAGCTGGGTCGGCAGGTTCTTCGGAGCGTCGGGCTTGTAGGTGGCCGAGTCCTGGATGCGCGAGGTCGTGAAGTAGAGCGTGCCATCCGGCCCTTCGGCGAGGCTGTCCGGCCAGCGAAGCTGCTTGTCCCGGACCAGAATGGTGGGGCGGCTGCCCTGGGCGCCGCTGAGAACCCGAACCTTCAGGGCATCGTCTTCCGGCGCGGTTACGATCATCCGGTCGCCGCGGCGCGTGATCAGCAGACCATCGGCCACTCCGTTCTCGCCGACGGTTTCGACTTTGGCCGCGATGTCGCGATCCGTGCCCTGCGCATTCTCCAGGGCATCCGTGGCGATCCGGTAGAGCGTCTTGCCCTTGATCGCCTGCCAGTAGAGGTGCCGCCCATCCGGGGTCAGGGCGATGCCATCGGCGGCGAATTCGACGCCACGCCCATCGGGACGGCGCAGCACTTGACCATCCGCCTTCACCTGCACGTCCTTCTCAACCTGGGTGCTGGGATGGCCGTCGAGCACGCGACGGGCCTTGCCGCTTTGCAGATCGACAACGATGAGAGCGCCCTTCACGCCGGAATCCGTGAGATAGGCGTGGCGCCCGTCGGGAGAGAAGCGCACGTCGTTAAGATAGGATCCTTGTGGCGCGACCTGCTCAGTGAACGAGATGGTCTGACTCGGCTGGTTTGTCTTCAGGTCGATCTTCACGAGCTTGGGACCGCCTGCGACCACCTTGTCCTGCGCCGGAGCGGCAGGATCGAGCACCCAGAGATTGCCTTGGCTGTCGGCCACCACGCTCTGCACGCAGACCCAGTGCTCCTGTGGCGCCATCTCGTCCTTCCTGGCATTGCGCCATTCGTTCCAGACTTGATCCGGATATGGCCTGAGAGAACCGTCCTTCATCACCTCGGCGACCGAGACAGGGGAGTCCTCGGTCCAGCGCGGAAAATTCACGAAGATGCGCCCGTCCTGGGAAACGGCCACGCCTGTGACCTGATGGTCGAAGGTCGCAACCTGTTCGAAGGGCTGCTGCGATGACGATTGCTGAGCCATGGCGGAACCGAGGCTTGTGGATGTCACGAGAGCGATGCCGAGCAGAAGCGTCGCAGGATGTGGAGCGTAGCGCATGAAGCCTCCTGTGCGATGTCGTGGAGGGGAGGTGCCGCGCACATCTCCCATGGCCCTTCAACCGGACGGGGCTCTCGTCGTTCCACGATGAACTTCCCTTCTGCTGCCTTCGCGGGACATGTTGACCCCTTTGACCCACCTTCTCACGATGCCGCCACCATCATGTTATCTCGCATGTTATCTCGACGGCGAGAACCTGAGACCATCACTCCTGCAGCATCGTGCGAGCCGGTTCTTCCTCCAGGGCCCGCTTGATCTCATCGCGGCCCGGCGTTCCGTTCTGCAGAGCCTTGTCCAGATTCTTGGCGTATTGTTCCATGCGCTTGGGGGGCAGGAGCAGGTCAGTGAGATCGACGACCGCCTCCACCGGGGCCGAGCCGCGTTCGGCGAGCGCGCGTGATAGGCGCCTTGTCCCGCCAGGATCACAACCTTTCGCCCCGCGTTCAGGAGCTCGGCCGATGGCATCCGGGTTCGGAATTCCGATCGATTGCGTCTGCGCGAAGGACGCATGGTGTGGAAGGTTGCGATTCGAAGGCTTCGTCTCGGCCTCCGGTTCTTCCTGCACGTCCACGGGAATCGCCACATGCGCGACACCCCGGTGGCTCAGCGCCACGCGGCAGGCGAGTTCGATTGCGCTCTCCACATGCATGGGACTCATGATCCGAGCCGTTGTGAAGGGCTCACCGTGATGGCCGTCTGCCGGTATGCGCCGGATCAGCTGAACTCATGGATGCCTGCGTTGTTCCGGTTCGCGCAGATCGGACCGATCCGACGGGGAGCAGAGTAGATGGCGATCATCGTCCCGCTTCGCCCAAGGCCGTTCTGACGGAGAGGCGGCAGATCTCATATCCTGACCGGAGAGTGGTTTTGAGCTGGCCCTGGGCTTATGGACAAGGACCCGGGATCACGCGGCGCCAGCTTGCATACCCGATACGCCAGAACCTTGGTTCCGATGAAATGCACCGGCTGCCCCGAGGGCTCCAGCGACGGGTTCAAGATGGTTCCGAAGAAGCGTGTACGTGATCCGACTGGAGAGCCGATGCGCTGTGGCCTGTTGTTCACGATCACGCTCATTCCCTTCTAGGGAAATGAACCCCGTAGAAGCGGCATGATTGAGCCCCAACTCACTTCACCATCGCTCAGTCTCAACCCGCGGACCGGATCCCCGCTTCATCTGAGTGATCGCGGTTCGGGTGAAAGGCGAGGAGGATCTTCTTCAACTCCGGCTCTGACACGAAGCCTGCCGCATTGTCGATGCTCATCCATCTTGTTTCCCGCTCCCCTTTCTCGGGCCAATGTGGCGCCTGATGGTCGACGTGGAGCGGGAAGACCTCGACGGTGCACGGCACCTGTCGCCCAAGGCCAAGGCGCTTGCGGTACCGAAACGACCCTATGGCTCTCGGGTCTACGGACCCGACCAAGCCTGCTTCTTCGAAAGCCTCGCGGGCCGCACTCTCATGAGGCTCGAGCTCTGGGATCGGCCAGCCTTTCGGAACCATCCAGCGCTTGCGTCCGCGGGTCGTCACGAGCATTACCGTGAGAGAGCCATCATCGCTCCACCTGAACGGCAGGGCTCCGAACTGCTGATAGGATTTGCGGAAGGGATGAAAAGCTCTCTGCAAGACCATGGCTTGGCAGCTCTCCCGGTGTCCCGCTCATCATGGAACCGCTCTGATGGCTTGACGTTCCGAACCTCAGTGATAGATCCTGAGATGACCCATGCAAGCCAGACCGAGTCCTCCCCAGGAAGTCGAGCTGAAGCTGGAGGCCACGCCTTCTGAGCTCGGGAAGGTGCTGGCTCATCCGCTCCTCACCGAAAGGTCCGACAGCGCCAGAACGCAGACCCTCCACTCGACCTATTTCGATACGCCGGATCACACGCTACGGCAGGCTGGGATCTCGCTTCGGGTCAGGCGCGATGGAGAGCGGCGCATCCAGACGATCAAAGCCGCTCGGCGGTCCAATAGCGTCGCCGTGGCTCGGAACGAGTGGGAACACGAAGTTGAAAGCGACAGCCCTGACTACGCCCTCGCGAAAGGCACTGCCCTCGAACCGCTCCTTGAGCACAGCGACAGGATCGAACCGGTCTTCCATGTGACCACAGAACGAAGGCTCCGCGACATTGCGTATGGGGATTCCGCGATTGAGGTTGCTGCCGACAGCTGCACGATAGAGGGAAAGGAGCGGACGACGTCTTTTGGGGAGCTGGAGCTTGAACTCAAGGATGGAACACCGGCCGAGCTGTTTCAGCTCGCTTTGGCGCTCTCAACGGCAACACCTCTGCGCTTGAGTTTCAAGACCAAGGCTGAGCGTGGCTACGAGGCCGCCTCGGGCGAACAGCCGACACGCATCAAGGCAGCCCCTGTAGTCCTCAAGCGCAAAATGACGAGCGCGACGGCCTTTCAAACGATTGCCGCGTCCTGTCTGCAGCACCTGATGGCCAACGAGGCGATCGTCCGGCGTGTGCCAGAGGCCGATGCCGTCCACCAGATGCGTGTCGCGCTGCGGCGGCTCCGGGCCGCCATCACCCTGTTCAAGGCCGTTGTCGAGGACGAGCGGCGGGATCCGATCCGGGCCGAGCTCAAATGGATGGCCAATGTGCTGGGTGAGGCACGCGACCTGGACGTCTATATCACCACGGTCCTTGAGCCCGCGCGGGATCGGTTCGGCACTGACCAGAGTTACAAGAGCCTCCTCGCTGAGTACCAGAAACGGCGCGACCGGGCATACGACACGGCTCAAGAGACAATTTCATCTCCTCGCTTCATGACAAGTGTTCTGGAGACGGCGGCCTGGATCGAGGCTGGGGACTGGCTCGAGGGCGGTGGCAAGGCCGCCCGCAAGCTTCGAACACGGCCTGTCGCGATACTGGCCGGCGAGGAGCTCGGACGGCGGCGGAAAAAAATCATCAAGCGCGGCAGGCACCTTGTTGAACTCGACCCCGAAGAGCGCCATCAGGTGCGGATCGAGATCAAGAAGCTTCGATATGCAACCGAGTTCTTCGGAAGCCTGTTCAAAGGCGGTGGCGCGAAAAAGAGGAAGCGGAAGGCCTTGAGTGCGCTCGAGGCGCTCCAGGAGACATTGGGGGAGCTCAACGACATCGCCGTGGGATCCCATATGGACTCGTCGCCGACCGCTGACGCCATCCATCAGGAGCAGACAACCCGGGTCGATGGCCTACTGGCCGATGCAGTGGGACAGTATCAGAAGCTCGCTTCGCTTGAACCTTTCTGGCGGTCCTGAGGATCCCTCGACAGGCCGGTCAATTGCATAGCCTGTCACGCCCGTCCGGCACAGGGTCCGATCGAGTCCACATCCTCGCCGGAGGCAGGTTCATGAATCGCGCTTATCACAGCCGTGATCATAGCGTCGGCGGCCCGATCAGACTCATTGATGAGATCCGTCATCTGCGGCTGCCCATCACGGAAGGTGATCAGGAGTGCCCCCGTTGGCTCTCCTTGTTCACGCAGGTGGCGCAGAAGGGCTTTCCGATTGAGCTTGCGCATGATCCGATCCCCTGAAGTGGGCGAGCGGCATCTATCCATAAGCCCATGACATCCTGGTAACACATGATCCCCGGAACCAGATTCTCGGCCGACCAGGGACGTGAATACTCCCCTCTCGCACGCGCACCACACGGCAGTTCATCGTGGAGAAGTCTGCCAGGTCATGGTGCAGGGGGGCACGAGGGGCCTTCAACCACCCTGCCATCTGACTGACATCTGATCCTATCTCGGTTCCGGATCCATGGCTCTAGCGTCCCGCCGCCTTCCCAGGCATGCCCAAGAGAGCGTCCATGGCTTCCTCGCCCCAGCCCCCAGTGATGCCCGCCTTGTCGGCCATGCGCCAGTAAAGCGGTAGCCAGAGCACGTTGAAGGCGACGAGGAAGAAGCTCGCATGGACGGCGAGCGTGGTCGGGTTGGTGCGCGCGAACGCGGCCGCGACGATGGCACCGCTGCCCATCCCTCCCCAGAGGATCATGGTCTGGCTGAGCAGACTGAACGCCAGGAGAGGGATCGGTGCCACGTCCAGTCGCCGGACCAGCATCATCGTGCCGATGATGCCGACGCCGAACCCGGTCGCGGATTCCGCGAAAGGGCCGATCAGGAAGCAGGCCGTGAACAGGAGCCGGCGTCTGGCGCGCGCATCGGGCAAGGTCGCCTCGACCGGCATGGCGGCGTTGCCGGGCCTGATCGCCATTTGCCAGAACAGCAGGCCGCCGAGGATGTAGGGCACCACGATCCAGCCGATCCATGCGCCGCGCGCAAGGGCGATCACGGCATCCGGTCCCCGGAAATCAAGCGGGGCCGTCGTGAGCGCGACAAGGAGCGCGGCGGACAGGCCGAGGAGCGAGGCTGCAAGCGTGCCGAGCCGCCCATTCGCGATCGCGGCAATGACCGCGACTGCGGGGAGCGTCCATAGGATATAGGTCAACCGGAATCCGTCTCTTGCGCGGCTCCATCTACCTGGAGACAGAGCCGCCGCATATCGGTCGCGTGACGTATCATGAATGGTATTCCGATCACCCTGTGACGTGGGTCGGCAGACGTGCCAGCGTGTCGGCGACCTGACGCTTAGCCGTGTCGGGTAGGGGCAGGATGGGCCGTGGCGGCTCGGTGCGGCAGATGTCGAGCAACTCGGCCAACTCGTAGACGACGCGCAGGCTGGAGTACTGCCTGAAGAGTGCCCACAGCGGTTCAAGCATGCCGTCAAGCCTGCGTGCCTCGGCGGCATCGCCCTGTTGGGCCGCCCTGACGAGCTTCAGGCACACGCCCGGCAACAGTCCGCCGAGGACGCTGTACCAGGTATCGGCTCCGGCGAGCATGGTCTCCGCCGCCGTCCAGTCCGCGCTGCACCCGATCGAGAAATCCTGGGGGGCGATCGCACGCTGGCTAGCCAGGTGCTGGGCCGTATCATTGGCGCCGACACCCGGATTCTTGATGGCCACGATGCCGGGCACCTTTGCGAGACGGGCGACGAGCTCCGTCGTGAACTTGAAGTGCGTCGTGCCTGGGTTGTCGTAGATCACAACCGGCAGGCTACTTTCTCGCGCGACGGTCGAGAAGTGCTCGAACACCTCGTCGTCGGTGAGCGGCGTGTAGGACGCGGCCGAGAGCAGGCCCGCCGCCGCGCCGATGTCCCTGGCGTCCTGGGCAAGCCCGACCGCCTCATCGGTGCGCAACGCACCGATCCCGGCGATGATCGGGGTCCGGCCGGAGGCCTCTTCCAGGGCCGCCTCGATCGCCCGCCGCCGTTCGTCGCGGGTCAGGTACATGTAGATCCCAGTGCTGCCGAGCAGGCCGACGGAATCGACCTCGGCGGCAACCAGGCGGGCCACCAGCCTGCGCAGCACAGTGGTGTCTACGCGGCCGGCAGCGTCGGTGGGCGTGATCGGAAAAGCCGATAGACCGTTGGGAAGACTCATGATGGATCTCCAGAATGCTCGATGAGGCGAGGGGAGGTTCGGCTAGGGCTCACGTCGGTTGTGCACTACCCGCGAAACCCGGCCAATAATGACCATCGGGGGTGGGACGCTTGCCGAAGATGGCCTGGCCCACCCGCACGACGGTGGCACCTTCCTCGATCGCTTTCTCGTAGTCGCCGGACATTCCCATCGACAGCTCCGTCAGCTTTGCGTCATGCCGAACGACCTCGTCGCGCAGGCGGCGCAACAGGGTAAAGCATGGACGCACCTTCGCCATGTCGGAGCTGAAGAGAGCCAGCGTCATCAACCCGCGCGGCTTCAATCGGGGAAAACTCTTCAGTGTGTCCACGAACGGCAGTAGGGCATCCGGGTGCAGGCCGAACTTGCTCTCCTCCCCGGAGGTGTTGACCTGCACGAAGACGTCGAGGAAGCGGTCCTCACGCTCCAGCCGTTCGTTGAGGAGATCGGCCAGCCGCAGACTGTCGAGCGCGTGGAACTCGCGGGCGAAGCGGGTCAGGACCTTGACCTTGTTCGTCTGGAGATGCCCGACGATGCTCCAGTCGATGGCGAGGTCGCCCAGTGCCTCGCGCTTCGAGACGGCCTCCTGGATCTTGTTCTCGCCGAAGGAGTGGATGCCCGCCTCGAAGGCAAGCCGCAGGATGTAGGCCGGGACGGTCTTCGTGACTGGAAGGAGCCGCACGGACGGGCGGTCCCGTCCGGCGCGGGCGCAGGCACGCGCGATGCGTTCCTCGACCGCCGCCAGATTGGCGCGGAAGGAGGACAGCGGGTCGGACCCGAAGCGCTGGATGTCGTCCGGAGAAAGCGGCATGCGGTCGTCTGTCATGATGCCTCGATCGCCTGGCGCAGGTCGGCAATGACGTCCTCTTGGTTTTCGAGGCCGACGGAGAGGCGGATCAGATCCTCGCCGACGCCCTCCACCATGTGGGCGTCCTTGCGGATTGGCTGGCGGGCACGGGTGAGGCTGGCGGGATGGCAGATGAGGCTGTCGGCATCGCCGAGGCTGACGGCGCGAGTGATGAGACCGAGCCGATCCATCATCCGGCGTGCACCCTCGAACCCGGCATGAAGCCCGAAGGCCAGCATGCCCGAACCGTTGGACATCTGCTTGCGGGCGATTGCATGGCCGGGGTGGGAGTCGAGGAACGGGTAGCTCACCCAGGCCACCGCCGGATGCTCCTCCAGCATCCGCGCGACGGCCAGGGCCGATGCGCTGTGGCGCTCCATGCGCAGGGTCAGGGTCTTGAGGCCACGCAGGATCAGGAAGGAGGCAAGCGGCGAGATCGCAGCGCCGGTGATGTAGCGCAGGCCCGTCTCATGCAGCTTGTGCACGGTCTCGGCATCGCCCAGCAGCGCACCGCCCAAGGCATCGCCATGGCCGTTGATGTACTTGGTCAGCGAATGCAGCACGATATCGGCGCCATGCTCGATCGGGCGCTGCAATGCGGGCGAGGCGAATGTGCTGTCGACGGCGACCTGCACGCCATGCGCGTGGGCGCGCTCGGTGATCGCGGCGATGTCGAGAACGGCACTCAGTGGATTCACGGGCGTCTCGAAGTAGACGAGGCGCGTCCGCTCGGTGATGGCCGCGTCGAGATTGGCCGGCTCGGCAAGGTCGACGGGGACAACCTTGATGCCGAAGCGCGGAAGGGCCTGCTCGACCATCGCGACCGTGTTCGAATAGAGCGTCCGGTGCACGATCAGCTCGTCGCCTTGCGACAGCAGGGACAGGGTCAGCGCCCCGAAGGCGGCCATGCCGGACGCGACCACCAGGCCGGCCTCCGCGCCCTCGATGTTGGCAAGCCTCCGCTCGAGGATCTCGGTCGTCGGGTTGTGCTCGCGCGCGTAGAGCCTGCCGCCGAGCGCCGCTTCGGCTTCGTTCGCCGCCACGCTGGCGAAGCCGTAGGTGGAGGTCAGGAAGACCGGCGGCTGGACGGCGTTCGAGAACGCGGCTGGGTCGAAACCGTGGTGAATGGTGCGGGTGGCAAAGCCGAGTTCCTCCCGGTCGTGTGGCGTATCCTGGAACTCTGCTTCGGGTTGCTTGGCGTTGCTGCTCATCGACTGCTCGGATCCCTCTTGGAATTGACTTGGAATATCGGCAAACTGGCTCAGGCAGAACGTCCAGTTGGTGACAAAGTAGGTGGTCCAGTTCGAAACAGGCAACGAACGTCCCCGCGGGATGGGAGCGCGCCAGATCTACGAAGCGCTCCGCGATCAGATCCTTGGCGGCGTGTTCGGGGTGGACGGGCCCTTGCCGTCGTCCCGTGCCCTGGCCCTCGAGCTGGGCGTCTCCCGCACGACGGTCATGGCCGCCCATGAGCAACTTCTGGCCGAGGGTTTCATAACAGTATGTCAGGGGAGGCGGCCGCGTGTCGCGCCGGCCGTGGTCGACAGGGACGTACGCAGCCAGCCATCGAAGAGTGCGCGGTCGATTCGCCTGTCTGCCTATGGGGAACGCGTTCGTACCACGCCGCCGTGGAGCAGGCCGGAGGCAGGCAAGCTGATCGCCGATTTCCGCTATGGCGATCTCGCGCCGTCGGACTTCCCGACGGCGGTTTGGAAACGCGCGGTCAACGCGGCCATGGTGCAGCGACCGGAGCGACTGACCTATGGCGATCCCCGGGGATCGCGACGGCTGCGCATGGCTTTGCAGGGCTACCTCTGGCGTTCACGGACACTGCGCTGCGATCCGGAGCAGATCATCATCGTCAACGGATCGCAGCAGGGGTTGGACCTGTGCGCCCGGCTGATCCTCGATCAGGGCGACCGCTTCGTGATCGAGAACCCCTGTTATGCCATGGCCCGGCAGATCTTCGCCGGCACGGGCGCCACACCCGTCCCGATTGCCGTCGATGATGATGGGTTGAGGACCGATCTGCTGGCCGGGATCGATGCGGGGCTGGTCTACGTCACGCCGTCGCATCAGTTCCCGCTCGGAGGCGTGATGCCGGTTTCGAGGCGCCACCGGTTGCTGGAATGGGCGCGGCAGCACGACGCCTACGTGATCGAGGACGATTACGACAGCGAGTACCGCTACGACATCAATCCGGTTCCCCCGCTGCATGGACTGGAGGACAGCGGCAACGTCATCTATCTCGGAACCATCTCCAAGACGCTCTCGCCGACCCTCCGGATCGGCTATCTTGTCGTCCCGCCCGGTTTGCAGGATGTGTTCGCAGTGGCCAAGCGACTGACAGACCGGCATTCTCCCGCCAATGAGCAGGAGGCTTTGGCCTCGCTCATCGAAGGCGGTGCTTATGAAAGGCATGTGCGCCGGGTACGCCGCCTCAATGGCGAGCGGCGGCAGACGCTGCTCAACGTGCTGCGCCTCAAGTTTGGGGACAGGATCGCCGTCGATGGAGCGGACGCCGGGTTGCACATCGTTGTGCGGTTCAAGGACCTGCCGCAATCCCTGGAGGCCGCCCTCATCGAACGGGCGCGCCTTGCCGGGGTCGGAGTGCATTCCACCTCACCGCTGTACAGTCCGGGCGCGGACGGCATCCGAGCCGATCACGTCAGTCTCGTGATGGGCTATTCCGCCCTGGATACCCGGCGGATTGAGAGGGGCGTCCATCTTCTGGCTGAGACTATCGTGCAGGTTCGAGGGGATGCCTGAAAGGGCAGGGGGAACCAACGATCGAAGGACTCGGCCTCAGGTCACGGAGACCCTTTGTCTTTGGATTTCGCAGCTTGGCATGAGCTGTGACAACCCTTGGACGAGCATGTCGCCCGCTTCATCGAGGGCGTTCTCCGGCATGGTGCCGAGGGCCTCGAGGATGAACCACATCCGGCCTGCTGCGGTCTCCAGACGGGTGCGGGTACCCTGACGCCAATTCCATCGCCTACACGTGACGCCGAGATCGTCCCTCCAGATCACCTCGCCCGGTGCTGGATGCTCCAAGACCGCTTCCCCATTCATCATGGTGTCGAAAATTTCCGTCCCATCGGCGACCGTCAGGTGGGGGCGCCCAACGTACGCGTCGAAGTTCTCCCCGCCGACGGGCAGGGCGTAGCGGAGACTGACGGCATTGTAGAGATCGACCACGGGGTTGATTGCTGGGATCCGGCCGTCCTTGATGACGCGCTTTCTCAAGGCCTGGGCAGAGCATGGCGTCCGGTTGGGCTTCGCACCGAAGCGCTGGTACGCGTCCGACCAACTGGCCAGGTGAGCGTCCGCCCAAGATGGTCCGCCCGCTGAAACGAACTCACAGGCAGTCGTCAGGACGCTGGAGTCGAAGCTTCCTTCCTTGGCCCCCTCGGCATCGACGTGAATGCTCAGGGCACGGAAGTCAGGGGCAATCCCCTTGATCGGTTCAGCGATGATCGGAGTCTCGAACATACCACTCGGTTCCGTTGTTTGGTTCGGGCTGGAATATCGGTCATGCTCTGGACGGTCAACGTATCGACATGCCTAGCGCTTCGGCGGGCGCGAACACCGTACGGACTGTTCTGCGCGATATGGGAAGGTCTGGAGCTGGCACTGGGCTGACCTTAGCGACAATTCCGTATTGGCGGCGTGAGCTGACCTTCACACGACCAAGCTGAAGGGCAGTCCGTGACCCGAATGAGACGTTCAGGCAGGCCAAGTGCATCGGCTCGCTATACAACGTGGAAGCCGTTGAGCTGCCCAATGCTAGATTGAGATCGATCGTTCAGAGGTATCTTCTCTCCAGTCGACGCGGCATTCCTGTTCTTCTCCGGGGTGCCGTAAGGGCTTGAGCGGAAGGCGGACCTCGACCCAGACACATAGCGTCGCGCCGTGGGCGTCAGATCGCCCGCGGCGGCAGCGGCTCACGGGCCGGGCCGTGAATGACAGTTCCATCAGCTTCGAACATCGAGCCATGACAGGGACAATCCCAGGTCCGGTCCGCGTTGTTCCAGGTCACAGTGCAGCCCTTATGCGTGCAGCTGGCCGACACGGCGTGGAGATCGCCACGGTCATCCCGCCAGACGGCAATCTTCTCATCGCCGCGGGTGATCACCCCGCCTTCACCCGGCGCAATCGCAGCAACGTCGGCGACGAGGGACTGTGTATCACCGCTCTGGTGGAAGTCGTCGGGTGCAGGCCGCGCCGGATCGTAGAGCTTGCCCCAGAGGCGTGAGCCGGTCGCAATCTCAGCGGCAATCAGCAGGCCTGCAGCTGTGCCGTTGCTGATGCCCCACCCATTGAAGCCGGTCGCCACATGGAAGCCCGAGGACTTCTTCGGGTCAGGCTGGCCCACGTACGGCATGCGGTCGGCTGTGTCGTAGTCCTCGTTGCACCAGCGCCAGACCACCTCGCGGACAGGAAGGTTCGTCCGAGCCCACTGCTCCAGTTCCAGGAAGCGCCGGGCGACATCGCCGTCCTGGCCCGTGTTGAAGCGAGGTCCCAGCGTGATCAGCAACGGCCCGTCCTGATCACGACCCGCCCGGATCGAGTGCGTCGGATCGTCGATGCTGATGAACATGCCATCAACGGCCGCGGGGTCCTCTGGCCGGAACGCCATGGCGACATGGCTGCGGGGCTGGGTGCGGTTGGCGTAACCGACCGGGCTCTTCGCCGTCATGTTGGTCGCGATGACCACGTGGGCTGCCTTGACGGTCTCCTGTGCAGTCCTGATGCGCCACCCGTCGTCCTGGTCAAAGGACGTGGCCCGGCTCTGCTCAAAGATCCGGCCGCCCCGAGCCTCGACCGCTTGGGCGAGGGCCACCAGATAGCTTGCCGGATTGAACTGGGCCTGGTCAGGGAAGCACAACGCGCCTGCCGTGGGGAAGGGCAGGGGTGCTCGGTCGAGAACCTGCGCCTCGAAGCCGAGGATCCGGGCAGCCTCGGCCTCCTGGCGGATGGCATCCACCCGGTGCGGATCACAGGTATAGGCATAGGCCGCTTTACGTTCGTAGTCGCACGCGATGCCCAGCGTCTCAATCCAGGTGCGGATCCGTTCGACGGCGACGCGATTGGCCTCGGCGTACAATACAGCAATGTCCTGGCCGACTGTATCGATCAAATGGCGGTAGATCAGGCTATGCTGCGTCGTGATCTTGGCCGTCGAGCGGCCGGTCACCTGAGCACCGACCCGGCGGGCCTCCAGCACCACGACCGACTTGCCGGCCTCACACAGCGACAGGGCCGCCGTCAGTCCGACGATGCCGGCGCCGACGATCACCACATCGCAGTTCTGCGAGCCAGTCAGGCTCGGAAAGCCTGCCTTCGGGGCTGTCGCAACCCAGCAGGAGTCATTGCGTCCGGGGAGTGCGGCCATCAGGTTCTCCAGCGCCGGTCGTCGGATCAGGACGACTCGCGGCCGTGCACCTGCGCCGGCGGGGCTGTGGCTTCAACAGCGGTGAAGGTTTCCAGGATACGGTAGGTGTGTTCGGCGCCCGCCGGAACCACCCAAGAATCGCCTGGCTCCAGTCGCACCGTCTGCCCCTCGATCTCCAGCTCGGCCCGTCCCGCGATGACGTAGCCGACCACTTCGTACTCGTGCTTGTGCAAGGGTTTGTCTTGCGTCGGTTCCTCATCGCGCCACATCCGCATCGAAACGCGTTTGCCGGAAGCGAGATAGACCTCGCCTTGAGCACCTGTGGGCGAGTGGGCGCTGCTGACCTTCTTCACGGTGGTATCGGTCATCCGCTCCTCCTGTCTCGTGTTGGGGAAACGGGGCCAATACCCACCGCGTTCCCTCACAGGCCGCTTGAGTGACCTTTCCATATCCGGCAACAGCGGCGTGGGACTGGTTCGTTCCACGGCTGCGCCAAGGAGGCCTGACCCATGCAATCGGATCACCTGAGCTTTCGGGACAGGGCGGACGCAGGGCGCCAGCTTGCTCAGCGTCTGATGGCCAATGTGGTGCAGAACCCGGTCGTGCTGGCGTTGCCGCGCGGCGGCGTGCCGGTGGCCTTCAAGGTCGCCAAAGCCTTGCGGGCGCCACTCGACCTCATCGTCGTGCGCAAGATGGGGCGCCTGGCCAAGCCGAGTTCGGCCTGGGTGCGGTCGTGGACGGAGCCCATCCGCACGTCATACTGAATGATGAGCTTCTTGGGCATTTCAATGTGCCACGCGGCTACATCGAGGAAGAAACTCAGCGGCAGCTTAAGGAGATCAGGCGCCGGCGCGAGCACTATCTGGCGGGCCGGCAGCCCGTCGCCGTGGAGGGGCGTGTCGCCATCGTGGTGGATGACGGCATCGCCACCGGCGGCACCGTGCGGGCGGCGCTGAAGGGCGTGTCCAAGGCCCAGCCTGCCCGGCTGATCCTCGCGGTTCCGGTCGCGCCCGCGGACACCATGGAGCGGCTCCGAACAGAAGCGGACGAGGTGATCTGCCTGACGACGCCGGAACCGTTCTACGCCGTCGGCGAGCACTATGAAGATTTTCGCCAGACCTCGGATCGGGAGGTGACCACGCTTCTGGACGATGCCCAGCGTTGGAACAGGCAGAATGGCCCATGAATGTCACCGATCTTGGTAACCTGCCATTGTTGAGCTCCAGGAAATCCGCCGGGTCGTAGGTCAGCTGGGAGGCCGTACCGCGGAGGGCCAATATGGCAGGGCCTCCGGTTCTCAGGGTTGGTGATCATAGGCATTGAGCAGTCGGGTGAAACACTGAAGGTTGAATGCGCGGAGTTGCCGGCCCACAAGTGAGATGAAATGTGGACGGCTTTCAAGTTCAAACCTGTCGAGGAGACCGAAGATTTGTGCCCACTCAATATGTCGATGCTCGCGAGCAATCCAGGCTGCGTACTTCCAAATTCGCTGTGTGGTCGCGTCGTCCATTCACTGGTGGCGCTCCGTGCGGTCTGAAGATCCCGCAGCGTTGCAGAAACCACGGCGCTGCGACAAGAGCTCTCTCGACATTCGGCATTGAGGCAGTCCTGCTGGCGAGAGATGCCTATTCCTGCCCACGCTCACGCCGCCGCCGTTCCACCTCCTGTTTGATCAGCACGTCCAGGATCTCGCTTGGCACCGCCTTTGAGGGACGGCTGTTGATGGCGCGTACGCGCTCGATGTCGAACTTCGGCTCGCGGTTCACGGTCAGGAGCCCGTTGGTCTCCTGGGCGGTGTCGGTGAGCTGGGTGTAGCAGAACCCGGCCAATGCGGTGGAGGCAAGCAGCGCGTCAACGAGCTCCTCATAGCGGACGAGCAACTCGTCGGCGCTGGAAAACTGGCCATAGCCGAACCAGTCCTCGGTCGCTTGGGGCACGAACCCCAATCCCCCGAACTCGCTGATCACAATCGGCTCGTTCTCGATCTTGGCTCCTTCGCCCAGCAGCGGATGGTGGTGCGGGCGCACCTCGCGGAACGTACGCGCGATGGTCTCCCGGTCAGCATACCGCTCGCGCAGCATCGCGCCGGTGGGCGCATAGTCATGCACGCCGAAGATGTCGCCCACGGCGTGCTGCCAGCCGTCATTGCCGATCACCGGACGGGTCGGGTCGAGCGCCTTGGTGAGATGGTAAAGCGCCCGCACGAAATGCCGCTGCTGGGCCGAACGGTCGAGGTCCGGCACCCCCCAGCTCTCGTTCAGGGGCACCCAGGTGATGATGGCGGGATGATTGTAGTCGCGGCGGATCGCTTCCTGCCATTCGCGCGTGAGCATCTCGGCCGCACGGTCCGAGTAAACATAGGCATTGGCGGCCTCGCTCCAGACGAGCATGCCGAGCCGGTCGCACCAGTAGAGAAAGCGCGGATCCTCGATCTTCTGATGGATCCGGATGCCGTTGAAGCCGAGTTGTTGGGCCAGGTCCACCTCGCGCCTGAGCGCTTCGCCATCCGGGGCAGCCAGAAGCGAATCCGGCCAGTAGTTCTGCGCCAGGACGAGCCGCAGGAAGATGGGAATGCCATTGATGATGAAGCGCCCGTCACGAGCCTCGATCCGGCGCAGCCCGAAGTAGCTTTCGACCCGGTCGACGACGGCGCCACTCCCATCGATGAGTTCGATGGTCGCCTCGACGAGGTTGGGATGCTCGGGAGCCCACAGCAGCGTGCGGCGCCGGCGCACCGCCGCGTCGTTGATGTCCAGAAGCAGGTCGCGCCGGACCTCGCGGCCCGTGAGGAGACAGGTATCATCGACGAGGGTGCGCAACGGCCGGTCGCCTCTCAACTGCACGCGCACGCGCCAGTCATCGGGCGGCGTCTGGTCCAACCTGATGACCAGGCCGACACCGAAGCGGTCGACATCGGGTGTCCAGCGCAGCTCGGCAATCGCCACCGCTGGAACCGGCTCCAGCCAGACTGGCTGCCAGATGCCGGTGGTCCGGTGATACCAGATGTAGCCGGGCTCCTTCTCCCAGTACTGCTTGCCGCGCGGCTGCTGCAGGTCCCGGGGCTCGTCCTCGGCACGCACAACGATCACTTGGGCCTCGCCGGGGATGAGCAGGGGAGTGATATCGGCTGAGAATGGTGTCTGCCCGCCGACATGCTCGACCGCCATACGGCCGTTGACCCACACGGCGGCCTTGTAGTCGACCGCACCGAAATGAAGGAGAAACCGGTCCCGACGGTCCGCGTCCTCGATCCGGATCTCACGCCGATACCAGACCACCGGGTGAAAGCCTGTGTCATGTACTCCGGACAGCTTGCTCTCGGGCGGAAAGGGCACCACGATTTCGCGGTCGAAGGGCTCCGCCCGCTCAAACCAGCGCTCGGTGTTACCTTTATCCTCATCATCAAGGGCAAACCCCCAGGGGCCGCACAGGTCGATCCAGCGCTCCCGGCGCAGCTGCGGGCGTGGATGGAGGTCGGGCTGGGAGATCGTATCGGTCATGTCCTGTCCACTTCGTGGTCGTCACGTCGGCTCAGTACCGGCCTCGGAGATAGCGAAGGCCAGCCGGTGGGGTGACCAGGGTCAGAGGCGTTTGCTCCGGCTGTCCCTGCGGATTGGCTCCGCCACGAGATGCGCGGTTTTCCTGTGGGGGTGGCACCTTCTCATGCCCATGGACTAGCTGTTCACTATCCGGCCTGGATGACACCCTCTTTGGGTCGGCGTGGTGCTGACGGTTAAGGGGATCAGTCCGGGTCGGCATGGCCGCGCTCCCCCCCGGCAGAAAGCCGGATCACTCACTCGCCCCCGACCAACGCACGAGAGCAGGGGAGGTTCTCAAGCAGCGGATCAGATGCAACTTTCTTAGCTGTGAGCAGTTTCCTACCTTGGACCACATGACGGCCGAGGTTCATCCGCGGCCCCACCGCTGTGCAGCAGTGGCAGCACTGACGCTCAAGGGACGGCCTCGGCATGACCCAAGCGCTTCCGCCTCGATCCCAGCTGTCGCGCCTGTCCGCGCCCGATGCGTTCTGGTGGTCGACTGGCATTGAAGACACCTTCATCACGGCACCGCACCCGGTCACCGGACGCACCCTGGACGAGTACGAGCTGACCGGCCACTACGACCGTTGGCACGAGGACCTTGGTCTTGTGGCTGAACTGGGCGTCCCGTGCGCCCGCTATGGCGTGCCGTGGCATCATATCCAGCCTGAGCCGAACACCTGGGATTGGACCTTCCCGGATGAGACCCTGGAGCGGCTGCTTGATCTTGGGGTCGAGCCCCAGGTCGATCTCGTCCATTATGGGCTGCCGGCTTGGATCGAGAACGCGTTCCTGCATCCTGACTACCCGAAGCTCGTCGCCGAGTATGGTGGGCGTCTCGCCGAGCGGTTTCGAGGACGGATCACCTGGTACACGCCGCTCAATGAGCCCCGCATTACCAGCTGGTACTGCGGGCGCCTCGGCTGGTGGCCGCCGTTCCGGCGCAGCTGGCCCGGCTTCGTGGCGCTGATGCTGGCCATCGCAAAGGGCATGGTCGAGACGGTCAAGGCTCTGGAAAGCGTCGATCCCGAGATCGTGCCTTACTTTGTTGATGCCACCGACCTCTTCGATACGGACGATCCGGCATTCGAGGACGAGGCCCGGCGCCGGCAGGAGGTCGTCTTCCTTGCTCTTGATCTCGTCTCAGGGCGGATCGACGAGCGCCATGCGCTGTGGCCATGGCTGCTGAAGAACGGAGCGCGGGAGGCCGATCTCGCCTGGTTTCTCGACAATGCCGTGGCGCTGCCGGTCATCGGCATGAACCTGTACCCGATGTTCACGCAGAAGAAGCTGCTGCGGGATGCCGGCGGGCGCTTTCGCATCCGCATGCCCTATGCAGGCGCCGATCTCATCATCCGGCTTGGACGCCTTTACCACGAACGCTATCGCGTGCCGCTCATGATCTCGGAGACGGCCTCAATGGGTTCTCTGCGGCGCCGACTCAACTGGCTCGACGCCTCCATCGCCGCCACGCGGCAGCTCCGCCAGGAGGGCATTCCGCTGGTGGGCTACACGTGGTGGCCGATGTTCTCCCTCGTCACCTGGGCCTACCGTCAGGGTCGCCGTCCGGTGACGGAGCATCTGGCCGAGATGGGCTTGTGGGACATTGTCCCGGACGAGTCGGATCCCTTGCGCCGGGTGCGGACACCCGCCGTGGACATCTACCAGCAACTCGTGAGAGGCGGGATCGAGGCGGTCGGCATGCTGATGGAAGCCTCGTCCCATGCAGCCGCACTACGCTGAGACAAGGGGAGGACGGGATGTTCCGAAGCTTCTTTCTCGCTGGGTTCGAGGGCTCCACAGGTTACAACCGACACGGCCACTGGTTCGACCAAGTGGTGGCGACCGGCCACGACGGAACGGTCGATAAGGATTACCGGGAACTCGCGAAACTCGGTCTTCACGCGGCACGCGAGACCATCCGCTGGCCCTTGGTGGACCTCGGAAAAGGGCGCTACGATTTCTCCACGGTTGAGCCGTTTGTCGAGGCGGCACGCCGCCATGGCATCGAGATCATCTGGGACCTGTTCCATTACGGCTATCCGCAGGGGCTGGATCTCTGGGGCGAGGAGTTTCCGAAGCGCTTCGCCGATTACTGTCATGCGGTCGGCCGCTACATCGCCTGGCATGGAGAGGGGACTTACGCCTTCACGCCGGTCAATGAGCCGTCATTCATGTCCTATGCGGGGGGCGAGAAGGGCCTGTTCGCGCCTCATGTGACCGGACGCGGCTGGGATCTGAAGGTCGCGCTTACGCGCGCCGCCATTGAGGGCATCAATGCCCTATGGGCGGCCTGCCCGGCGGCACGCATCGTCAATGTGGATCCACTCTGCCGGGTGGCCTGTCCGTTCGACTGTCCCGATCTGGAGGAGGTGCGCGACTTCAACGAGCGGCTTGTGTTCCAGAGCTGGGACATGCTGTGCGGACGCCTTCTGCCGGAACTGGGTGGCAGCCGCACGCACCTGGATGTGGTGGGTATCAATTATTATTGGACCAACCAGTGGGAATGGGGCGTCTCACCCCGAGAGGATGGGGTCATCCCGCCGCTCGCCGATGACGATCCGCGCCGATGGTCCCTGAGCGCTCTCGTTCGTTCGGTGTGGGAGCGTTACGGCGGTGAGGTGATGATCACGGAGACCAGTCATATTGGTGACAGTCGTGGCCGCTGGCTGCGGGAGGTGGCGGATGAAGCGGAGATGCTTCTCCGCGACGGCGTCCCAATCCGCGGCGTGTGCCTCTACCCGATACTCGGCATGCCAGAGTGGCATGATCCGGACATCTGGACGCCGATGGGCTTGTGGGACCCCGTCTGTCACCATGATCCCCGTGGCGAGCGCCTGATCTGCGGGCCTATGCTGGAAGCCCTGCAATCCGTACGCCATGTCGACGACCTTCACCAAGTCGTTCTTGCTAGCCCCAGCATGGTTGGGCCAATGGCCACACGAAGAGGGCGCGAGAGGAGGCAGATGGCGGCCGAGTAGATGAGTGAGGAAAGAACCAGCCAAGATCTTCAGCCTGGTTTAACCTGGTTGAAGGCCGCGGCTCATTCGGAACCCCTACAGAGTGGAGAACGTTCATCCGGCCCCATGCAAGCGGGCGAGCTGGATCACTTCCGTGACGTTGCCCCGCCGCAAAGCCTCGATCGGCGCTGCGCCACCGAGAGCGGGATCCCCGCTCAGCAGCCACTCAAGTCGCATCCAGGGCGAGCGGATCGGCATCGAGCGGAGCGCCTCCGACAGGCCTGTCACCATGCCGCTGATCTCAAGCTGGCACGCCGGATAGGCGGTGCCGCCCGGCAGAGGCAGGGCAATAATCGCCTCCTCGGCGGCCAGCTCCTGCAGCGTGACGACATCGGTCCCGAGCATGCGGGCTGCCTCGGGCGCAGTGAGGGTGCCACCCGCTTTGCGGAGAAGGTCAGCCTTGATATCTTCCGTCCTCAAGCTGATGTACCTCGCTGGCAATCGGGAGGATATCACAAGCCGGGAGGCGTGGTGAATAGTGTAGCGGGCATGCCGCACTGAGACCATTCTCAATGGATGGATCGGTCACCGTGCCGCGATAGCCATCGTGGGGACACTGCGAACTTCAGCCCTGGTGGTGTCGGTATCTGAGCCTCCATTCGTCAGAACCGGGGCAGGTGCCCGGCCGATGAGCCAACAGACGCCAGCCGCTGTAAGGGACCCGCGTGAGCGGTCGTGCTGGCCTGCTCTTGATGACGGGCTCTCGTCCAGGAGCGAAAGGGTTGCCCGTCAGCTTTGCCAACTGACCAGACGCCAGCCCGCTTCAGCTTGGCTGGAAAGAAAAGGACCCGGCACTGCTGTCGTGCCTTGGCCGGGGGCGGCCTCGGCTTGGCGCTCGTCAAGGTTCTCCTCGCCTTCGCTTAGTCCTTTGTCAACGGCCATCTCCATGTTCGGGCCACGCGCATGCGCTCGAAAGATCTCCGATCCATCGAAATTATCTTTCCATCGCGGCAATGCCGCTGCTCAGGTAGATCACCGGCACTTTCGCCGCCTGAGCCAAGTCCCGAGCGCGTCCGCGCGCCTTGTCCAGCGTGCAGTCCATGGAACCGCTGGACCCTTGGTAATCGGGACCCAAGCCTTTGCCGGTCACTCTGTAGAAGTAGCCAATGGCCGGCTCGCGAATGACCTCAATGAGGATAAACTTCTCCGGATCAGCGGGCCTTTCTCCTTCAGCCAGTTGCTGGAAGCGGGGCATCACACCCTCCTTCTGGACTCAACAGCCGATTATCCGTCGTTTGCCGAGAGCCTGATAGCCCTGAAACACTAGGTGGACGCGAGCAGAGCTAATGGCAGCAGTTTAGTTCAGCCAGTCGTGGCCGAGTTCGTCCTCGAACCAATGCTCGATATCGGCTCGGACGGAGGTCGCACTCCGGAACTCCAGGTACTCCGGTGGCGATGATTGGACTTTGAACCACGTTGCGGACGGGGACTGTGCATTGCGTCACACCGGCGATATTCGCAACCCTGCAATGGGATAGGCCCCGAGGGGCGTCAACGACAATAGCCAGAGGCTGAACTGCCTGTCCGAACGGACCCTATGCGAAATTGATGATGATCCGGAAGGTCGTCTAATGGCACATCCCGGAAGTACGTCGAACTTCCGTATTCATAGGGTAAGCTGACCTTCAAAGGCCAAGCCTAACGGCTCAGTTTGACCCGGTGCAGACCTTGCCGCAGGGTGCAAGGCAATGTGATGCCCACAGCCGCCCGCCCACAAATGGCCGTCACGCGTGGAGCGTCCGGATCCAGTCGTCGAAGTCCCGCCACGTGCCGGACTCGATCGGCGAGGCCGCAGGGTCGACCTCCGGGCCGCGCGACTGATGGCGGGCATCGGATGCGGATTGCCCGAACTGTTGCCTGAAGGCCCGGGCGAAATGATCGGTACGCAGAAAGCCGAAACCGGCCGCGACCTCGGAGATGCGCCGGGTGTCCGCTGGATCGATGAGGGCAGAACGGACCCGCTCGAGGCGTCTTGCCTGGATGTAACGCTGGACCCCACCTTCCTGATCGAACAGCCGATAAAGCGTCCGCCGAGACACGCCCACCGCATGGCAGACGGCATCCGCATTCAACGTGGCGGAAGCGAGACGGGACTCGATGAACCGCATCGCGCGCCGCCGCAGGAGTAGTTCAAGGCCGGGGCGTGCGGCTTCCACCCCGACGAGCGATGGCTGAAAGCAGGCCGTCAGGATTTCGCACGTCGCCCGGCTCAGCACCCGCCCATCCCCCATCGGCAGGCTGGGGAGGCGCCGCGCCAGCAGGTTCAGGTAGTCGGCCAGGAGCAGCGCATGGGGACCGGTCGGTGCACTGCCGTGGAGAGCGGTGAGATCGGGCAGCCGCTGTTCAAGCAGATCCCTGGGCACGAACAGCGCCACCAGGTCGGAATCCGGTTCATCGCTGATGAGCTCGCGGGCGAGGTCCACCACGCTGATCTGCCCCGCCGTTCCCTCGAACTCGCCGTCCGAAGTCTGGGCCTTCCATCCCCCGGTCCGATACAGGTTGAGCACGAAGTGGTCGAGACCGTCCCGGCGCACCCGTGCCGTTGACCGGACATATCGCTGGTCGCCGAGATGGGCGTCGGTGACGATCATGTCGCCGAGCTGGAAGGCCTCGACACTGGCGCCGAAACCGGCTGCAACGTCGTAGCTTGGCGGTTCGACATCGTAGACGACGGCAATGCCCTCGCGCCAGGCATCGAAGTACCGGGTTGCGAACTGGGTGCTGGGGATTGTCGAAGGGTCCATGATTCCCGCCTCGATCTTGCCCGCGCGCAGATTTTGGCACGCTGGGTCAAGTCTTGGCACGGAGATGGTCTTCAGGCCAGCCGGCGTGGGCATACACTCGCCCCCAAGCTGCTTTCGTGTCGCGTCCGAACGCCATCACTCTTCGGTGAGGAGTGCCCATGCTGATCGACCCAGACCCCGTCAGTGCCCTCAAGCGGATCGAAGCCTGGCTGGCCCGCGAGTACCCGGACCGCCTGCCGCTCTTCCGACCCGGGGCCTCCGCCGGCACGCTCCAGCGGGTCGAGGCCAAGCTCGGGGCGACGCTGCCTGGCGACATCCGGATGCTCTATGCCGCCCATGACGGCCAGCCGGAGGGAGCTCCGAGCCTCTATCTCAACCAGCGCTGGCTTCCGGTCGATGTCATGGCCGTAACCTGGGAGGATCTCTGCCGTCGCTATGGCGCCGCCGTAACGGCGGAGTGGTCGACGGGATGGCTTCCTCTCTTCGGCAGTGTGCGGGGCGATCACTACTGCGTCGACATCCGTGTCCGTCCCTCGGGCCGCGCGGGGCCGATCATCTGGTTCCTCTATGACAACCCTGAGCGCGCGATCATCGCGCACGACATCACGCAGATGCTGGAACGGGTCGCCGATGGGGTCGAAACCGGGAGATGGCGCCTGGACGATGGCTATGACGGATTCAGCGACTGATCATGGAAAGAAGGACGACGATGACCCGCCACCCGACGACACTGACCTTTGCACTGCTCGCCTCGGCCTTGTGCCAGTTCCCGCCCGCCCTGGCGCAGCAGCCGGCCGCCCCGCCCTTGGTCGAGCAGATCAACAAGGGCAACTGGCTGCCGCAGACCGAGGCCGAGGCGCTGCGCGACGAGCTCTTCTACCAGCGGGCCGTCCATGCCTACATCACCATGCTGCCGGCCCTGAACCTCATCGGCATGCGCGACGGCTCGGAAGCGACCTTCGGCAAGGGTTACAACGTCCTGCCGATCTGGAAGGAGCGGATGGACTCGCGCACCTGGATTCCGACGCCCAATGGCGACGTCATCTACTCGTTGGGTTTCCTCGACCTGAAGGAGACCGGCCCGCTTGTCGTCGCCGCGCCGCATGATGTCATCGGCATGTTCACCGATATCTTCCAACGCACGATCACCGATGTTGGCCTGATCGGCCCCGATCAGGCACGTGGCGGGCTCTATCTCCTGCTGCCGCCGGATTACGACGGCGCGATCCCGCAGGGCTACTTCGCGTTCAAGTCCCCGACCTACAATGTCATGCTGTTCTTCCGCACCGTCATGGGAAAGGGCGCGACGGCACCGGACCCGAAACCGGCCGTTGCGCTGGCGGAGCAGACGCGCATCTACCCGCTCTGGGCTCCGGAAAAGGACACGAAGCCCATGCAGTTCCCGAACGGCAGCGGCAAGCGCATCCAGATGATGTATCCGGTCGATAATGCCTACTGGACGAAGCTGAAGGGGTTCGTCGACCACGAGCCCGTCTCGGCCATCGATCCCGAGTTGCGCGGCGTGCTGGCCTCGATCGGCATCGTCAAGGGCCAGCCGTTCAATCCAACCGCGAAGCAGAAGGACCTGCTGAAGAAGGCGGTCGAAACAGCGCCGAAGATGATCCTGGCCCTGCGCCAGCTCGGCCGCCCTGACGAGCGAAATCTCTATTACAACGACAGGCAGTACGAGAACGTCTGGGCTGGCGCCACGTCCGAATGGCTCCAGAGCAGCTATCTCGATGTCGACCAGCGGGCCGGCTTCTTCCAGATCGCCTTCTCGTCCGCGCCGGCCATGGTCATGCACACGCTGGGCGCGGGATCCAAATATCCCACGACGCGCCGGGACGCGAACGGCGAGTTCCTGAACGGCTCGAATACCTACAGGCTGCGCCTGCCCCCCGATGCGCCGGCCGCGCTGTTCTGGGCCGTCACCCTCTACAACATCACCGACGGAACCATGGTGGAAACCCCGCAACTGCTGCCGTCGGTCAACAGCCTGAATGAGGCCGTGGCGAAGAACGGGGACGGCTCGATCGACCTGTGGTTCGGCCCGTCGAAGCCGGCGAATGCACCGGACACGAACTTCATCCAAACGATCAACGGCCGAAACTTCATCGCCACGGTGCGCCTCTATGGCACGGGCGCTGCGTTCTTTGACCAGAGCTGGAAGCCGGATGACGTCGTGAAAGTGAATTGAAGCAGTCAAAGCAGGGGCGATGCCGCGTCAAAGCGAACCGCAACGGAGAGCCCGATGAAAAATCCCGACACCCTGTCCACCACCCGTCGCGACGCCCTGAAGGGCGGCCTCGGCGCGGCATCGCTCGCCGCGCTCGGCGCCCGGGCGGCCGTTCCCGCCACCGTAGCGACGGCCGCGGCTGCCGTCACGGCCGGCACGGCGCTAGGGCAGGAGGCTCCGGCATCCAGCGCGACGGTCACGCAGCCAGCCACCGGCATCGACATGCACCCGGGCTACGCCCGGACAATCGCCCAGATGGCCTATGTCTGGGGCTGGCCGATCGTGAACATGATCAACCGAAGGGCCAGGATCACGCAGGCCCCGCATCCAGGGTTGCTGGGCGGCATCCTGCCCGCGGCGCCACGCGGCCAGATCGGGATGCTGCACGACTATATCGAGCCGTCGCAAACGTTCATCGCCTGTCCCAACCAGGACGTCGTCTACGGTCTCGGTTTCTTCTCGCTCGATGAGGAGCCGGTCGTCATCCAGGTGCCGGATTTCGGGGACCGCTTCTGGGTCTATGCCCTGTACGATGCACGAACCGATCAGTTCGGCCACCTCGGAAAGCCCTACGGGTCGAGACCCGGCTTCTATCTCCTCGCGGGTCCACGATGGAGTGGCCTGAAGCCAAATGGCATCACGGAGGTCTTCCGGTCGCCGACCACGCTCGGCAACGCGATTCCGCGTGTGTTCATGGATGACACGCCCGAGGACAGGAAGGCGATCCAGGCGGTGATCAACCAGGTCGTCGTGTATCCGCTCAAGGACTTCACCGGCACGATGAAGACGATCGAATGGGACAGGCAACCGAACATTCCCGTTCCGGCATCGGAAAACAGTGGCAGCGGCGCCGAAACCAGGTGGGTCATTCCCGAGAAATTCTTTGACCAGCTCGGCGACGCCATCGCGATTGCCGACCCTCTGCCGGGCGAACAGGCGATGTATGGACAATTCCGATTGCTGCTCGATGCGGCGGCGAACGATCCCGAGCTGAAAAAGCTTCTGAGCGCGACTGCCGTCGAGACCGAGGAGAAGGTCATCCAGCCATTCCATGAGTGGAGGCATAACGGGCGTCCGGTCGGCAACAACTGGAACCGGTCTCTCAACAACGCGCAGTATGGCGTGGATTACTTCAACCGGACAGCGACGTCCAAATCGAACATGTTCGAAAACCGTCCCAACGAGACGCAGTATTTTTACACGGACCATGACGGCGCTGGCGGTCAGTTGACCGGTAGCGGCAACTACGAGATCACGTTCGCAGCCGGACAGGAGCCGCCGGTCAATGGCTTCTGGTCGTTGACCTTGTACAACGAGCACCATTTCTTCCACCCCAACGACCTCAAGCGGTACTCGCTCGGGACCAAGAACAAGACCCTCAAGCGCAACCCCGATGGTTCCCTGACGCTCTATGCCGGCGCGAAGGTGCCGGGCGGGGACAAGGATTCGAACTGGCTGCCGGCGCCCGATGGCACGTTCTCGCTCTACATCCGTGCCTATTGGGGCAAGGAAGGCATCCTCGACGGCTCGCGGAGGCCGCCGGTCATTCGAAAGGTGGCATGAAGCGGCGCCGAGGTCGCCTGATGGTGGCGGTTATCGGTATCTCCCAGGTTGTCGGGGCCGGCGCAGGAATGGCAGCTAATGGCACGGGGCTGACCTTGCCCATCCGCCTGTATTCGCAGCGCGAGCGGACCTTCGCACAATCTTCCGAAGACCTCCTTGTTTGAGTGCCCTGGCGA